>JBQCDC010000050.1:0-2729 GCA_051961575.1 Marmoricola sp. | reverse complement strand
GGCATCGAGGTCGAGACGCGTACGGGCTCTCTGAGTGAAGACGAGCTGATCGCGGCGCTCGATGGCGTGCAGCTGCTCGGTCTCCGCTCCAACACGAACCTGACGGCCAAGGTGGTGGCCAACTCCGACCTGCTCGCGGTGGGCGCCTTCTGCATCGGCACCAACCAGATCGACCTCAACGCCACCGCCGCTCGCGGCATCGCGGCCTTCAACGCGCCCTACTCGAACACACGCAGCGTGGTCGAGCTGGTGATCGCGGAGATCATCTCGCTGGCTCGTCGTCTGCACGAGAAGAGCAACAAGATGCACGCCGGTGTGTGGGACAAGTCGGCTGCGGGCGCCCACGAGGTCCGCGGCCGCACGCTTGGCATCGTGGGCTACGGCAACATCGGCTCGCAGCTGTCGGTGGTGGCCGAGGCCCTCGGATTCAACGTGATCTTCTACGACACCGCCGACAAGCTCGCCTTCAGCAACGCTCGCAAGGTGGACACGCTCGACGAGCTGCTCGCTCAGTCGGACGTGGTCACGCTGCACGTCGACGGACGCCCGGGCAACGCCGGCATGTTCGGCGCCGAGCAGTTCGACAAGATGAAGCCGCGCGCGCTGTTCATCAACGCCGCTCGCGGCATGGTCGTCGACGACGTCGCGCTGCGCGACCGGATCCTGTCGGGTCACATCGCCGGTGCGGCTCTCGACGTCTTCCCGGTGGAGCCGAAGCGCCAGGGCGACGAGTTCGAATCCGTGCTGCGCGGCCTCGACAACGTCATCCTCACCCCGCACGTGGGTGGGTCGACGCAGGAGGCTCAGGAGGAGATCGGCGGGTTCGTATCGAACAAGCTGGTCAACTATGTGACCGCCGGGAGCACGGCGAACAGCGTCAACCTGCCGGAGGTCCTGGTCAGTGAGGACGGCATCACCCGGATCGCGCACCTGCACCGCAACATCCCCGGTGTGCTGGCGGACCTCGTGAAGATCATCGGCGAGACCGGCATCAACGTGCACGGCCAGCAGCTGGCCACGCGCGGCGAGCTCGGCTATGCGGTCATCGAGCTGGACGCGCCGCTGCCGGACGACGTCGCGGCCCGGTTGGCCGCGCTCGAGCCGACGATCCGGATGCGGCGGCTTCCCTAGGTTTCGTGACGCCGCTGCGCGGCTCCTCAACCTCCGTAGCGGGCCTGTGCACGAGCGCGGGCCTTCGCCGCCTCGATCTCGCGGTTGCGCGGCTCAGCGTTGGTGACCAAGGAGTCGAGCAGGCGCTGCGTGGCGACGGCGATCTCCTCGATGGCGTGGTTGAACGCGTGCTGATTCGCCAGGGACGGCTTCGTGCTGCCGCTGATCTTGCGCACGTACTGCGTTGCGGCGGCGCGGACCTCGTCCGTGGTGGCGGGCGGCTCGAAGTTGTGGAGCGTGTGGATGTTGCGGCACATGCCCCCAGCGTAGGCACTTGGCCTGGCAACGGGGGTGGGCTTGGATGGCTCCATGAGCCTCCTCCGCGAATTCGACATCGTCCTGTTCGGCGCCACCGGGTTCACCGGCGAGTTGACGGCTCGCCATCTCGCTGGTCGCATGCCGGCGGACGGGAGGTGGGCGCTCGCCGGTCGAAACCGGGCGAAGCTGGAGGCGGTCCGGTCGCGGCTGGCCGCTGACTTCCCGGAGCTCGACGAGCTCCCGCTGCTCATCGCCGACTCGGAGGACGCCGACTCCTTGCGTGAGGTCGCGGGTTCCACCAAGGTCGTCATCACGACCGTCGGTCCCTACCTGCTCTACGGCGAGGGACTGGTCAAGGCGTGCGCCGAGGCAGGCACGGACTATGTCGACCTGACCGGTGAGCCGGAGTTCGTCGACCGGATGTACCTGGACTACCACGACACCGCGGTCGCCACCGGTGCTCGCATCGTGCACTCCTGCGGATTCGACTCGATCCCGCACGACCTGGGCGCGCTGTACACGGTGCGTCAGCTGCCCAGCGATGTTCCGCTACGGGTGCGCGGAGTCGTGCGCTCGAACGCGGGCTTCTCGGGCGGCACGTTCCACTCGGCCATGGAGGCGATGTCGCGAGCCAACCAGATGCGCGCGGCGATGGTGGCCCGCCGCAAGGCCGAGCCGAAGCCGACCGGTCGGCGGTCGCGGGCGATCACCGGCAAGCCGGGCCGGGACAAGACTCTGGGCTACTGGCTCCTTCCGCTCCCGACCATCGACCCGTTCGTGGTCGCGCGGTCGGGAGCGGCCCTCCCCGAGTATGGCCCCGACTTCGGCTACACGCACTACGCGGGCACCAAGACCCTGCGCTTCGCGCTCGGTGGTGCTGCCGGCGTGACGGCCTTGACGCTCGGTGCACAGGTCAAGCCGATCCGGGAGGCGTTGAAGAAGCGTGTCCCGCAAGGCGAAGGTCCTTCCGAGAGCCGTCGCGCGAAGTCCTGGTTCACCGTCGACTTCATCGGCGAGGGCGGCGGCACCCAGGTGCACACCCGCGTCAGCGGCGGCGACCCGGGCTACACCGACACCGCCAAAATGCTGGCCGAGGCGGGGATGTCCCTGGCCTTCGACGACAACCCGAAGACGGCCGGGCAGGTCACCACCGCAACGGCGATGGGCGATGCACTGCTCGGTCGGCTTCAGGATGTCGGCATCCGCTTCGAGGTCGTCGGGTAGCGGTCAGGCTGCGAACTCCTCGTCCTCCGCGGGCGAGACCTCGGGCAGCGCCAGTGCTGTCGCCGTCTGGCGCGTAG
>JBQCDC010000049.1:0-16395 GCA_051961575.1 Marmoricola sp. | reverse complement strand
GGCAACGACCTTGCCCTCGTAGAAGTTCTTGTCCTCGGCGCTGACCTCGCCCGCAAGCTTCTCGAGCGCGACCTCGGCACCGCGGAGCAGCAGCCACGAGCAGACCACGTCACCCAGAGCCATCAGCAGACGGGTCGTGTTCAGACCCACCTTGTAGAGGTTCTTGATGTCGCCGCCGTTGGACTCGTCTGCGCTCATCAGGGTGTTGATCATGTAGCCGACCAGGCCCTGAGCGTCCTCGAGACCCTTGGCGAGCAGCTCGCGCTCGACCTTGAGGCGACCATCGGTCGTGCCGGCGTCGATGAAGGCCTGGATTTGCTCGGCGATGTGACCCAGCGCCACGGCCTGGTTCTTCACGATCTTGCGGAAGAAGAAGTCCTGGCCCTGGATCGCGGTGGTGCCTTCGTAGAGCGTGTCGATCTTGGCGTCACGCACGTACTGCTCGATCGGGTACTCCTGGAGGAATCCCGAACCACCCAGCGTTTGGAGCGACTCGGTGCCGAGCAGCACCCACGAACGCTCCGAGCCGTAGCCCTTGACGATCGGGAGGAGCAGGTCGTTGACGGCCTCGGCCAGCTTGTCGTGCTCGCCCGCGGCCTCGGCCAGCATCACGGTGTCCTGCCACGACGCGGTGTAGAGGACCAGCGCGCGCATGGCCTCCGCGAACGCCTTCTGCGTCATCAGCGAACGGCGCACGTCCGGGTGGTGCGTGATGGTCACGCGGGGCGCGTCCTTGGCCTGGTTGGTCAGGTCGGCACCCTGCACGCGCTCCTTGGCGTACTCGAGCGCGTTCAGGTAGCCGGTCGACAGCGTTGCGATGGCCTTGGTGCCGACCATCATGCGGGCGTTCTCGATGACCTGGAACATCTGCGCGATGCCGTCGTGGACCTCGCCCACAAGCCAGCCCTGCGCGGGCTCGCCGCCGCCGACCTGCGGGTCACCGAAGGTGACCTCACACGTGTTGGAGACCTTGATGCCCATCTTGTGCTCGACGTTGGTGACGTAGGCGCCGTTGCGCTTGCCCGTCAGCTCGCCGGTCTGGTGGTCGAAGTGCCACTCGGGAACGATGAAGAGCGAGAGGCCCTTGGTGCCGGGGCCGCCGACGCCCTCGATGCCCTGCGGACGGGCGAGCACGAGGTGGATGACGTTCTCGGTCATGTCGTTGGTGGCCGAGGTGATGAAGCGCTTGACGCCCGTGATGTTCCACGAGCCGTCCTCGTTCAGGGTCGCCTTCGAGCGGCCGGCACCCACGTCGGAACCGGCGTCGGGCTCGGTGAGCACCATCGTGGCGCCCCACTGCTTCTCGACCATGATCTCGGCGATGCGCTTGTCGCGGTCGGTGCCGTTGCGGTGCACGATGCCCGCAAAGCTCGGACCGGCGGCGTACATGTGGATCGGGGCGTTCGCGCCGAGGACCATCTCGCCGATCGCCCAGTTCAGGGTCGGGGTGCCGAGCGTGCCGCCCAGCTCCTCGACGATCTGGAGACGCCAGTACTCGGCGTCCATCCAGGCCTTGTAGCTCTTCTTGAACGGCTCCGGGAGGGGAGCGGCGTTCGACTTGGGGTCGAAGACCGGCGGGTTGCGGTCGCTGTCCTCGTAGGAGGCCGCGAGATCCTCGCGGGCCAGGCGGTCCACCTCGGCGAGGATCTCGCGGGCGGTCTCGCCGTCAACGTTCTCGAACGGGCCGGTGCCCATGACCTCGTCGCGGCCGAGGACCTCGAAGAGGTTGAACTCGATGTCGCGCAGGTTGCTCTTGTAATGGCTCACAGAATCAGACCTTTTGCTCGGTAGGCCCCGATTGGGGGCGCGTTTCTCGGCTCGTTACTCGCCGGTAACTTCATTATGTGCCGCGATCGTTGAGCAAGCAACCGTTTCGGGGAAATGTGACGAGTGTGACGCTCGGTTACACGCAATCTTCGCCGTGTCTACGCGTAAACCTCGCCTAAGTCGCCTTGCATGGGAGACTTCGGGCATGCGGGTTTCCACGAAGAGCGATTACGCACTGCGGGCCCTCATCGAGATCGCGACGCGGGAGGCTTCGGGCGAGCGCAGCGCGGTGAGCGCCGAGGAGCTCGGCCGAGCGCAGGACATCCCGCACGGCTTCCTCCAGGCGATCCTGGCGGACCTCCGTCGGGCGGGCATCGTGGTGAGTCAGCGCGGCCAAGCCGGCGGTTGGCGCTTGGCGCGCGCTGCCTCGGACGTCTCGGTCGCCGACGTGATCCGCGCGGTCGATGGTCCGCTGGTGAGCGTCTACGGCCTGCGCCCCGAGGCGGTGAGCTACTCGGGCAACGCCGAGGTGTTGCAGCGGGTGTGGATCGCGGCGCGGACGAGCCTTCGCGATGTCTTCGAGGCGGTCTCGATCGAGGCGCTAGCCAGCGCGGAGCTGCCAGAGGACGTGATGGCGATGACCGTCGACGACGACGCCTGGCAGCCCCACTGACCTATTCCTTCCGAAACTAGAACTTGTTACAGTTTCGGAGTGATCACGTCCGACGCCATCATCTGGAACGCGCCCAACGACCCGCACCCGGCGCGTGAGGCGTCGCAGCGCTCGTACTCGGCCGTGGCCAAGGGCGATCTCGCCGAGTGGTTAACCGTCTATGCCGAGGACGCGATCCTCGAAGACCCCGTTGGCCCCTCGATGTTCGACCCGGAGGGCAAGGGTCACCACGGCCATGCGGGGATCAGTGCGTTCTGGGAACAGGCGATCGCTCCGATCGCGACGTTCGAGTTCCAGATCAACGACTCGTTCGCCAACCCCGGCTCCAACACCTGCGCGAACATCGGCCGGATCAAGACGTCGTTCCCGGACGGCTCCTATACGACCACCGACCTGATCATGGTCTACGTCGTCGATGACGACGGACGCGTGAAGTCGATGAAGGCCTTCTGGGAGCCCGAGCGCACGATGGCCAGCTTCACCGCGGCCAAGTCCGGAGGTTGAGGAGCCGCCGCAGGCGGCGTCACGAAACCTCAGCGACCTGAGGAGACCTCACCGATCTCGCGGTGCGACCACTCCACCAGCGGACGCACGGCTCGCCAGTCCTTGCGGACCTGGGTGAGCAATGCGGCCGTGTGAATGATCGGCTCGAAGCCGTACTCCCGGCGCACGACCAGGGACTTGTGGCGTAGCAGCTCGATCCGAGGGTGCTCGGCGTCGTAGCCGCGCGGCGTCGTCTTGAGCTTGTCGCCCTCGACCGTGAAGCCCTTGCGCTCCAGCGACTTGAGGATCTTGGTCAGCTCCGTGCCGCGGCGCTCGTCGTCGATGGCCGCGCGCACGCGGGCGAGCGCTGGCCCTGCCGCCTGGTAGAAGCCGCCGCCGACCATCACGCCGGCCGCGCTGAGCTGGACGTACCAGCCGGTCGCCTCGGCGACGCCCACGTAGGCGCCCTGGCTCGTCTTGTACGGGGTCTTGTCACTCGCGAAACGGACGTCGCGGTAGGGGCGGAAGATCTTGGCCTTGCCGAACTCGTCGGAGAGCGCATCGGTGAGTGCCGTCATCGGGGTCTTCACCGCGTCGATGTAGGTCTGCTTGTGCGCCTCCCAGAAGGACTTGGTGTTGTCCATCTCGAGGTCGTCATAGAAGTCGAGGGCGGCGACGGGGAAGCCTTCGAATCCGGTCACGGAGCGAGCCTAGATCAGCGGCGTTTGGAGCGGATGACGAGATTCGAACTCGCGACATTCAGCTTGGGAAGCTGACGCTCTACCAACTGAGCTACATCCGCACACCTCGGAGGTTCACCTCCGCAGCAGGCCCGATGTTAGCCCACTTCGCTCATGTGTTGAGCCTGTGAACACGTCATAGGAACGGCTGGCAGACTTCTCGGGGTGCCGTACCGCCGGTGCCGTCCTGAACCCTCAGTGAAATGAGCGACTTGTGAACCTTCGTCCGGTTCTTCGCGCGTCCGCCCCGATCGCGGTCGCCGCGACCCTCACCCTCACGCTGGCTGCCTGTGGCAGCTCGGCCAAGACCCCGAACGCCTCGAAGAGCTCGCCGAGTGCGTCGCCGAGCGCTGACGCCGGCAACGGCTGCAACGTGAAGCCCGGTTCGGTGAGCAACGCCGTCACGGTGAGCGGTGCCTACGGGAAGACGCCGACCGTCACGGTCAAGGGCGCCCTGAAGGCAACGAGCGTCCAGCGCACGATCACGATCAAGGGCACGGGGCCCCTGTCGGTCACCGGCGACACCATCAACGCCCACCTGAGCCTGTTCGACGGCACGGGCAAGAAGATCGTCGACCAGGACGCCCAGGTTCCGCTCGGCAACACCGTTCGTCCGGTCTTCCGCGACGCCCTCACCTGCGTGGCCTACGGCTCGCGCACCGTCGTGACCGCTCCCGCCTCGCAGGTCTACCAGGGTGGCCAGCTGCCGGCGGGCGTCAAGGCTGCGGACACGCTGATCCTCGTCACGGACATCAAGAGCAAGTACACGCCGCCGGCGCCGCCCAAGCCGGCCGCCTGGACCACCCAGGTCCCCACGGTCACCTTCAACTCCAAGGGCGTCCCCTCGGTGAAGCTGAACGGCAAGCCGATCAACCAGTTCGCCATGAAGATCCTGCGCCAGGGCACCGGGCCGGTCGTCAAGAACGGTGACAGCGCCACCGTGAACTACTACCTGATGAACTGGACGACCGGGAAGTTCCTGCAGTCCAGCTTCGGCACATCGCAGCCGTTCCAGTTCAGCACGTCGGGCGGCGCCGTCACCGGCTTCACCGGCGCTGTGGTCGGCCAGAAGGTCGGCACCCGCTTGGTGGTGGTGCTTCCGCCGAAGTACGCCTACGGCGAGAAGGCGTCGGCTCAGAACACGCTGGGTGGCCAGACGCTCGTCTTCGTGATCGAGATCCTGAAGGCCGGTAGCTAGGCGTCGACCGTCAGCTCAACAGTGGACCCGGGATTCGCGACGTAGGTCGCGAACTTCGGGTCCATGTTGTCTCCGGAGGATCGACCCCGCAGGCGTCGGTTCACGAACGGCAGAGCGTCCTTGCGAAGCCACTCGAGATTGGCGGCTCGGCGCTCGGCAGCGCTCACCGTAGGACGCGGCTCGGGCTCGAGCTCGACGAGGTCGTGCGGAATGCCCAAGGTCTCGAGCACCTTGATGGCCACGTACTGATGACCGATCGCGTTGAGGTGGATGCGGTCGTCGGCCCACATCGTGTCGGGGCGCGCCGGGCGCATCCGCCACGAGTCGAGGATGACGCACTTGGTCTCCTCGGCGAGTTCGCGCACGTGCTCGTTGTAGATGGCGAGCCGTCCACGCAGCGGGCCGAAGAAGCCCTTCGTGCCGGGATCGAAGGCCGTGAAGACCGCCACCGGGATGCCGGCGCGGCGCAGGCGCCAGCGGGCCTCTCGGTAGTCGCTCATGATCGCGTCGATGTCGACGCGGGGACGCAGGATGTCGTTGACGCCGGAGTAGATCGTCACCAGATCGGGCTCGAGGGCCAGAGCCGGCTCGATCTGCTCGGCCAGGATCTTGTCCATCTTCCGGCCACGGATCGCCAGATTGGCGTAGCCGAACGGCTCGCCATGGGCCGCGGCGTCGGCGGCCATGGCCTCAGCGACCCGGTCCGCCCAGCCGCGGACGGCGTTCGGACGGGCGGGGTCGACGTCGCCGACACCCTCGGTGAAGGAGTCGCCCAGGGCTACGTAACGGTGGAAACGGGCCGACGGTGATGCGGGAGCACTCGCTGAACTCACACGGGTAGGTTACGTGCATGCTGCTGAGTGACCGCGACATCCTGTCCGAGATCGACGCGAAGCGGATCGTGCTCGACCCGTGGGACCCGTCGATGATGCAGCCGTCCAGCATCGACGTGCGCCTCGACCGCTTCTTCCGGGTCTTCGAGAACCACCGCTACCCCCACATCGACCCGGCCGCGGACCAGTCCGATCTGACCCGGGAAGTCGAGCCCGAGGGCGACGAGCCCTTCATCCTGCACCCGGGCGAGTTCGTGCTCGGGTCGACGTATGAGGTCATCACGCTGCCCGACGACATCGCGGCACGCGTCGAGGGCAAGTCGTCGCTCGGCCGACTCGGCCTGCTCACGCACGCCACTGCGGGCTTCGTCGACCCCGGCTTCTCCGGGCACGTGACGCTCGAGCTCGCCAACGTGGCGACGCTCCCGATCAAGCTCTACCCGGGCATGAAGATCGGGCAGTTCTGCTTCTTCCGGCTGAGTTCTCCGTCGGAGCACCCGTACGGATCGGAGAAGTACGGATCGCGCTACCAGGGGCAGCGCGGCCCGACCCCGTCACGCTCCTACGCGAACTTCCATCGCACCAGGATCTGATCAGAGAACGCCCGGCAGCTCGATCCAGGACGGCGCCGAGGCCGAGGTGTGCACCGAGATGACGCCGAGCGTCTTCAGCAGGTTCGGCAGCGGCGACAGCAGGTGCGGAAGGTCGAAGGACTGAATGGCGATCCGCAGCCGGTGGCCCGGCTGGATGACGGCACCGGTCGGGAACACCTCGACCTCGACCGGCGCGACCTGGCCCGCCTTCAACGCCTGCTGGGACGCCTTGGTGAACGGGTGATACGGCTGGATCAGCTGACCGTTCAGGTACCGGGACTCCGACGTGATGAGCGCGCGCAGCGAGATCACCTGCCAGCCACCGGTGATCCGGGTGACCGTGCCGTCGGGCGCCTCATCCTCGACGGCCACACTGAGTAGGCCGTCACCCGTCGTGCTGGAGACGTTGAGGTGCGCGTCGATCGGACCCTGGAAACGGAAGGGCGTCGTCAGCGGAGCCGAGCTGAACACCACGCCGGTCTTGTCGTTCAGGGCGTTGTTGGTCAGGCACGGATTGGTGATCGGGAGCGTGGTGCTCAGGCCCGCGGTCCACTGGTCGGCGGACCGAGTGCAGAGTCCGGCCAGCGCGATCGGGTAGATCGCGGAGGTGCCAGAGGTGGGCGCTGCGCTCGTGAGGATGCCGGCGGCCCCGGCCGACTTGGACGTGCCCGACAGGTTGTAGCGAACCGCTTGGCGATCCGAGCCCAGGTAGGAGCTCGAGTGCCGCCACTGTCCGCTGCCGATCTCGTAGTAGGTCAGGTTGGGGATCGACGAGTTCAGGGTCGGGTCCGGCATCCCCTTCACGTAGTGGTCGAACCAGCGGAGCTGCAGCGCGCTGAGGTCGCCGTAGCCGGCATCGGCGAGGCCCGTTCCGGCCGAGGCCTGCAGGTGGTTCCACGGCCCGATGATGATCTTGCTGGGCACGCCCCGACGGTTCAGGTTGTCGAAGAGCATCGGCTCGCCGCGCTGGAAGATGTCGTACTCGCCACCGACGATGAAGGTTGGGACGTTGACCTTCGAGATGACCGTGCCCGGCGAGCGCTGGCTGTAGAACGGGCCGTCGTAGGCCGGCTGCTGACCGAAGAGAGCCTGCAGCATGAGCGGTCCGGTGAACGTCGTCGCCGCCTGGCCGCGCTGGGTGAGGTTCGTGAGGTAGTTGCCCAGAGAGCTCGCCGACGGGGTCGTCGGTGGGATCACGCCCGTCACGGTGACCAGGCCCAGCCAGAGCGGGATGAAGCCGACGTCGATCTGACCGCCGGAGGCGACGACGTCGCGGTAGACGTCATAGGCCGGCACCTGCGGGAAGATCGCCTTGAGGCCAGCCGGGTGGCCGGCAGCGGCGAAGATCTGGTCGATGCCCATGTAGGACGGGCCGCGCATCGCCGTGGCGCCGTTGCTCCACGGCTGGCTGTGCGCCCAGTTCATGATCTCGGTCGCGTCGGTGTCCTCGCGCGTGCAGAAGGAACACCACTGGCCGCCTGAGCTGCCGGTGCCGCGTGCGTCGACGGTCAGTTGGATGTAGCCGCGCTGGACGAGGTAGTCGGGCGAGCCACCGGCCAGGCCGCCCGCGTTCTGCTGGACGCTCTTGTTGTAGGCCGTGATGGTGACGACGACGGGCAGCTTGGTCGTGATGGGTTTTCCGGAGGCATCTGCTGGGCGCATGAGGTCGGCCCTGAGGATGACGCCGTCGCTCATGCGGATGGGGAGGTCTGTGGTGGTGACGGTCTTGGGGTACTGGGCTGCTCGTGGGGTCCACGTTGCGGCTTGCGCCGGGGTCTGGGATTGGCCCGCTGTGGACGAGGCACCCTGCCCACTTCGTGGGATCGTCCCCAACGGGTCAATCCCAGACCCCTTAGCGGTCGCGGTCGCTGCCTGCGGGGCCGCCGCCACCAACGGGGTTTGCTTGCGCGGCGCGTCCGCGCCGACGGCGTTTGCGCCGATGGCGGCTGTCAGGCCGAGGGTGACGACGATGGCCATGGCGGCGGTGGGCGTGCTGAAGACGCGACGAAGCATGGAGACCTCCCTGGGGTACGGGGAGGTTAACTCCGGACGTGACGGGAAGTCACGTTCTATTGAACGCGTGTGCAAAAAGACCGTGGGGGTTTCCAGTCAGGTGGTGACTGGAAACCCCCACGATCAGAGGTGCTTGCGATCTACAGGTCGAAGAGCGATCCGGCGGCGTTGATGTCGCTGTCGGTCTTCGGCTGGTTGGCCTCGCCGCTGCTGGCCGGCGGGGCGGCCGGTGCCTGGGTTTCGTGACGGCCTTCGGCCTCCTCAACCTCCGAGGCCGACTCGTCAGCCTCCATGGCCTCCTCCGCTTCCGCTGCGGGCTCGGGCTCGTGAGCCGGCTCGACGGGAGCCGGGATGTCGAACAACGAGCCGCCGCCGAGGTCGGCCTCCTGAGCAGCAGGCGCAGCAGGTGCGGCCGGGGCGGCCGCCGCCGGTGCTGCGGTTTCGTGACGAGCTGCGCTCTCCTCAACCTCCGGGGTGGCCGGGATGTCGAACAGGGACCCACCCGAGGTCGGCTCCGCGGGCGTGGCCGGGGTTTCGTGACGGGCTGCGCCCTCCTCAACCTCCGGGGTCGCAGGCGTGTCGAACAACGACCCGCCAGTGGCCGGCGTATCGAACAGCGATCCACCCGTCGCCGGCGCAGCAGGAGCCGGATCGGCTGGCGCCGCATCGAAGAGCGACCCGCCAGCAGCAGGAGCATCGTCGAACAGCGACCCCGAAGCGGCCGGAGCAGAAGTCTCCGAGGGAGTCTGAGGCGCAGCCTCAGCTTTGACCGAGGAGGCTTCTGCGGAGGTCGCGGCAGGCGCCGCAACCGAGGCCTTAGGAGCCTTCTTCGCCGGCGCCTCACCCTTCACAGAAGCCAACAGCATCTGAGCGACGTCAAGAACTTCGACCTCTTCGCGAGCGCCACCCTCGGCCTGCAGCTTGGTCAGGCCGTCGTCGATCATCACGCGACAGAACGGGCAGCCGACGGCGATCTGGTCCGCACCGGTGCCGACCGCCTCGACGGTGCGGTTCTCGTTGATGCGCTCGCCGATGGTCTCTTCCATCCACATGCGCGCACCACCGGCGCCACAGCAGAAGGACTTCTCCTTCGAGCGCTCCATCTCAGCCATCGAGGCCTCGGGGATGATCTCGAGCAGCTCGCGGGGAGCTTCGTAGACCTGGTTGTGGCGACCGAGGAAGCACGGGTCGTGGTAGGTGATCTTCCGCTCGGTACCACCCGGAACGGCCACCGGCGTCAGCTTCTTCTCGCGCACGAGGCGGTTGAGCAGCTGGGTGTGGTGGATGACCTCGAGCTCGAGACCGAGCTGGCGGTACTCGTTCTTCAGGGTGTTCATGCAGTGCGGGCAGGTCGAGACGACCTTCTTGACCTTCATCTCCTTGAACGTCTCGATGTTCTGCTGCGCGAGGCCCTGGTAGACGAACTCGTTGCCGGCGCGGCGAGCGGAGTCACCGGTGCAGGTCTCGCCGTTGCCGAGCACCGCGAAGTCGACGCCCGCGATGTTGAAGAGCTCGGCCACGGCACGCGTGGTCTTCTTCGCGCGGTCCTCGTAGGCGCCGGCGCAGCCGACCCAGAACAGCCACTCGGCGCTGTCCATGTCCTCGAGGTCCTCGCCGACGACCCGCACCGGGAAGTCCAGGCCCTGGGCCCAGTCCATGCGGGCGGTCGGGGAGAGGTTCCACGGGTTGCCCTTGTTCTCCATGCCACGGAAAAGACCGTTGAGCTCGGAGGGGAAGTTCGATTCGACGAGCACCTGGTAGCGGCGCATGTCGATGATGTGGTCGACGTGCTCGATGTCCACCGGGCACTGGTTCACGCAGGCGCCACAGTTGGTGCAGGACCACAGCACGTCGGGGTCGATGATCGCGCCCTCGGGGTGGATCGGGTCGCCGTTGGTCTCGCCGACGAGCGTGCGCTCGGCCTCGGCCTTGGCGTCGGCGAACTTGTCGCCCTGCGGCTCGCCGGCCAGCAGGTACGGCGCGCTCTTCATCTCGTGGTCGCGCAGGTTCATGATCAGCAGCTTGGGAGACAGCGGCTTCTCGGTGTTCCAGGCCGGGCACTGCGACTGGCAGCGACCACACTCGGTACACGAGGCGAAGTCGAGGCGGGCCTTCCAGCTGAAGTCCTCGATCGTGCCGACGCCGAGCGTCGCGTCCTCGTCGAGGTTCTCGACGTCGTCCAGGGTGATGGCCTTGCCGGCCGAGGTGAGGGGCTTGACCGCGCCGAGCGCCACCGGACGACGACCGAAGAGGACGTTGATCGGGGCCACGAAGATGTGCAGGTGCTTGGAGTGCAGCACGTCGATGAGGAAGACGAGCATGACGCCGATGTGCAGCAGCAGACCCACACCGATCAGCGCGAGGCTGTCGGGGAGGATGTGGCCGAGCGCGTAGGAGACGAAGGCGCCCTTGCCGTAGCCGTGGAAGCCCGAGTGCTTCTCGACCGCCGCGCGGAAGAGGAACAGCGACCACAGCACGTTGAAGATCATGAAGAGGACGAAGTACGCACCGCTGGTGTGCGAACCGTCGAACCGCGACTTGCGACCGAGCTTCTTCGGCTCCTCGCGCAGGCGGATGAAGTAGAACGCGATGATGCCGACGAGACACAGGACCGCGATGAGGTCCTGAGCGAAGCCGAGGATGGCCCAGTTGCCGAACGGGCCCCAGTTCCAGTCGGGGTTGCGTGAGATCAGCGCGGCATAGGCCTCGAAGTAGACCGTGCCCAGGATGATGAACGCGTACATCACGAACGAGTGCGCGACGCCCGGGATCGTCCACTTGAGCAGCTTCTTCTGGCCGAGAACCTCGACGACCGTCCGCTTCACGGCGGCGACGAGGTTGCCCATGACACCCTCGAAGCGGTCCGGCGCAGGCTGGCCGTGCGAGATCACTCGGTAGAGGAACCACACCCGGTGAGCCGCCATCGGCAGCGCGATGGCGTTGAGGATGAGCCCGATGATCAGAACTGTGGTCACGAAAACTCCCGATCAACCCGCGCGCACGCAGGGGAATGTCGATATGTCGGGCTGAGACTACGACTTTTTGCCCTCCAGCGGCACATCGCGCCGGTCCGCGAGAGGCAAGATCAGTAGTGCGGCCAAGGGAAAGAGCGCTGTGAACCCGAAAGCGGCCGCATAGCTTGTCGCCGTGATCGCCGAGCCCACCACCGACGGTACTGCGGCCGCGGTGAGGAACTGGCCGGTGTTCTGAACGCCGAGTGCCCGACCCGACCACCAGGGTCCCGCGCGCTCGGCGGTGGCCGTGAAGGCGAGGCCGTTGTCCGCGACGGTGACCACGCTGGCCAGGACGATGAGGGGGACGGCGATCCAGGCGTGCGCCCCCATCGCCACACCCAGGGCGAGCATGGTCAAGGCCGCGAGGGCCGCGATCCAGCGCAGGGGGCGCATCCGCGAGCCGACGACGTCGGAGAGCTGACCTGCCCCGATTCGTCCGATCGACCCGAGCAGCTGAGCGGCCGCGACCAGGAGACCCGCCGCGCCGGCCGTCCAGTGACGCTCGATCTGCAACCAGACGAGCATGTAGCTCCACACCGTGAACTGCGGGATCACCAGGAGCGCCGACGCCAGGTGGATGCGTGCC
The DNA here is from genome assembly GCA_051961575.1 of Marmoricola sp. GTDB lineage: Bacteria > Actinomycetota > Actinomycetes > Propionibacteriales > Nocardioidaceae > Marmoricola. The sequence continues at coordinate 4,495 of JBQCDC010000049.1, read as the reverse complement.
AGGTAGCGATCGCTTCGATACGGGTTGGCGGTCACGACGCCGGGAGCGCGGGTGGGCCGCGGGGGATCGACGATCGTCAACACGCAGGCGAGCGCGGCGGCGGCGCCCAGCACGACGGGGACGTCGAGCGCCGCACCGACCCCATGGGCCTCGGCGACGACCGGCATCGTCAGGGAGGCGAATGCGACGCCCACCGGCTGCGAGATCTGCCTGATGCCCATCACCATCCCGCGCCGCTGCGGGGGGAACCAGCCGACGACCACGCGTCCGCTAGCCGCGGCCGTGCCCGCCGACGCGGCTCCGGTCGCGAACATGGCGACCATCAGCGCGATGTGGTGGTGGCTGACCGCAGCCGAGAGGGCCAAGCCCAGCGTGGTCGCGACCAGGCTGGCGATCATCACGAACCGCTCGCCGATGCGGTCGACCACCGCTCCCCACAGCACCAACGTGCACATGGTTCCCGCGATGGGTGCCCCCGCGACGAGTCCGGCCTGCGCGAGCGACATGCCGTGGTGGTGCAGGGTCGGGATGAGGAAGGCAGGGCCGTTCTGGGCAGCCGAGGACGCGGCCTGAGCGATCGTCGAGACGATCAGCATCGGCCAGGGTCGGGGAGTGCGAGCGGCCACGGTCACAATCTAGGGCGCGACCGAAATATGAGACAGATCGTCTTGAAGTATGGACTACTCGGTGATCGGAGAGGCGAACCAGATCGTACGGCTCAGCCAGTCACCAGGACCGGCGCGCACGCCCGAGCAGACGATGATGGCGATCTGCGGCGGGCCCGTGCGGTTGTAGAAGTTCGGATAGGGGCCCTGGGCCGGGACCTGGACCTGCTTGGTCACTCGGTAGCACTGGGTCACGCCCTTGCCGTGGAGCACCATCGTCCCGCCGGGGTGCAGGCCCTTCAGCATGAGGTTCCCGTAGGCCGGCGGCTCCCACCACGGCCATGTGTGGGCGTTGAAGAGTGCGTTGCCCTTGCTCGAGCCCGGGAGGATTCCGACGGGGCCCTTGTCCCAAGCGAACTCATGCTTGCCGGCCTCTGACAGCGGTGGCACGTCCGGGACGCCATAGCCGTTGCGGGCGAGGGCCAGGACGGGGGACGGCTTGATCACGCCGGGGATCTCCAGCGTGGTCGGCACGAACGGTCCGGAGGCGCCGACCGCGCAGGGGTGCTGCGTCAGCGTCGCGCCCGCGCGGATCTGCTGCGGCGGAAGGGGCGGCTTGGCGGTGCCGGGCTCCTGATCGAGCAGGACCAGCACGAGCGCGAGGACCAACACGACCGCCAGGGCGAGCGCGCTCACCAGCCAGCGCTGCCTGCGCCAGGTACCCCACGGGTTCTCGGGAGCGGTGGTCGTCACTGCTTCATTCTCCCAAGTTCTACAAGGGATCGCCGAATCGAGTTCCCCAGCTGCCGTCGTGGGCGACCTCGCTCAGCGGACGTCGGGTGCGCCGCGTCGGCGAGCCCGATGGTGTCGTGGGCGCGGGGTGACCGAGAGTGATCGCACCGATCGGGGAGAAGTCCTCGGGGACGGCGAAGGCGGCGCGGAGGTTGTCGACGCCAGCACTCGGTACGCCGAAGAAGCAAGCGCCGAGGCCTTCGTCCGTGGCGGTCTGCAGGATCAGCAGCGAGGCCATCGCGGCGTCGGTCTGCCACCACGGCATGTCGGCCGATCGTCGGCTCGCGCCGTCCTTGTCGGACTCGGAGTAGCGGCTGCGGTAGGCGGTCTCGGAGGCGAGCACCACGATGATCACCGGGGCGGTGCGCATGCCGTCGAGCCAGGGGTTCGGTGGTAACGCGTCGCCGCTGCGCGGCTCCTCAACCACCGGGGAGGTCGCCTCCCAGAAGCGATCCACGTCGGCGGGCCTTCGGAGCACCAGGAACGCCCAGCCCTGGGTGAAGCCCGCGCTCGGAGCGCGCGTCGCGTTGGTGAGTGCGCGCTGGAGGAAGGCCTCGGCGACGGGTTTGTCGAGGTAGCGGCGCACCATCCGGCGTCGGGCGACGACCTCGGCGAACTCCATGTGACGATCCTTACATCCTGTCTGGCGTCAGGCCCTAGTGAACGAAGTTCAACAGTCCTAGCCTGAAGTTCTAGCCCTGGGAGCCAATCAGATGACCACTGCAGCACCATCGACCGTCGATCGCATGGAGAAGATGTCGGAGCGCCTGACCCGGGCGAGTGCGGCGGGCGGCGGACGGATCGACCGCGACCAGCTTCCGCCGGGCCCTCGCTTCAACGCCTTGCTGCAGAGCATCGGCGTGATGCGGTTCCGGCACCAGTTCATTCCGTGGGCTCGGCGCAAGTACGGCGAGCCGTTCACCTTGAGCGTGGTTCCCGAGAACCGCTACATCGTGATGTTCCACAACCCGGAGGCCGTGAAGGAGATCTTCGCGGGCGACCCGGAGATCTTCCACGCGGGCAAGGGCAACTCGATCCTCGGTCCGGTGATGGGCGAGCACTCGTTGCTGCTCGTCGACTCCAGCCAGCACAAGCGCGCTCGCCGGATGCTGATGCCGGCGTTCAACGCATCGGCCATCAAGGGGTACCGCTCGTTGGTCGACGACCTGGCCAAGTCGGAGGTCGAGAGTTGGACCACCGGTACTCCGCTCCACACGCTGGAGCGAATGAACGCTCTGACGCTCGAGGTCATCCTGCAGGTCGTCTTCGGCGTCACCGACGAGGCCCGTCTCGCTGAGCTACGCCCTCTGGTGAACAACACCGTCAACGTGAGCCCGGCGATCTTCTTGGGCTACGGCGTACGTCGCCTGCGCAACCTCGGTCCGTGGAAGCGGGCGGTGGCCAACCAGGTCGAGCTGGACCGGGTCATCTATGCCGAGATCGCCGAGCGACGTCGGGCCCACGACTTGGCGGAGCGCACCGATGTGCTGTCGCGACTGCTGTGCGTGCGGGACGACGAGACGGACGAGACCGGGCTCAGCGACGAGGAGCTGCGCGACCAGCTGGTCACCCTTCTGCTGGCCGGACACGAGACCACGGCAACCGCACTGTCGTGGGCGCTCTACGAGCTCGGTCGCGACACCGCGCAGGAGAAGCGTGCGCGGGCGGCTGCGCTGACCGGCGACGAGGAGTACTTGGAGGCCGTGCTCAAGGAGGCGATGCGCCTCCACCCCGTGATCCCGATGGTGGTGCGGCACCTGATGGCGCCCGCGCGCATCGGCGGCCTCGACCTCCCAGCGGGTGCGAACGTCGCGGCCTCGATCATCCTGGCCCACGCGGATGAGGAGCAGCACCGCGACGAGGCGAAGTTCCGTCCTCAGCGCTTCATCGACGGCGAGGTGCATGCCAACACCTGGATCCCGTTCGGTGGCGGCGTGCGCCGTTGCATCGGCGCGAGCTTCTCGCTGATGGAAGGTGTTGCCGTGCTGCGAGCGGTCCTGGCTGCCTACGACGTGGCAGTACCCAAGGGCAGCGTGGAAAAGCCCAAGGTTCGCAACATCACCAGCGTTCCCCGCAACGGCGCGAAGATCATCGTCACCTCACGCTGAGGGTTTCGTGACGGCCTTCGGCCTCCTCAACCTCCGGAGACGATTCGGAGGGCGAGCATCGGGCAGGCGTCGACGGCGAGGGCTGCCCGATCGCGAGCACCGCTGGGGATCTGAGCGTTCGACTCCAGGATCGGGAAGCCCCAGTCGTCGCGCGTCATGAGGTCGGGCAAGAGGTCGGCGCACGTGCCGTGACCGTCGCACCTCGTCCAGTCGACGTGCAGTCGAGCCTCGGCTCTACGCGACATGACAGCCCCCTCGCAGGTGGTGGGCGACGTCGTCGGCGAATGCGGTCAGGGCGCTCGCGGCGAGCCGGGCCGTTCCGTCGGGATGGCTGCAGGCGCCTCGACCGCGGACGAGACCGCTGATCCTCCCGAGCTCCTGAAGGGTCGCGTCGGTGGCGCGCCCGTTCACGAGCGCTCGGAAGTGATCAGCGAGTGCGGGCAGGCCGTTGACGCAGGGTCCGCACTGTCCGGCGACCTCGCCGGCCAAGTAGCTGAGGATCCTCGACGTCTCCCGAAGCCCGCATTGGTACTCGATGGGCATCAGCACGCCGGCGCCCGGAGCCGCACCGAAGGGAGCTAGCCCGGGGCGGGACAGTCGAGCATGCGCGAGCGACTCACCGGTGACCCAGGTCCCGTGGAATCCGCCGACCAGCACGGCCTGAGGGTCGGCGACGCCGACGTCCCGGAGGAAGGCGCGGAGATGGGTACCCCTCGCCAGCTCGTAGACCCGCGGGTTGCGCTCAGTCGAGTTGAGGGCGGGCGCGACCGTGGCCAGGAAGGTGCCGGGATCCTCGGGGTCACCGACGCCGCGGAACCAGGTCGCGCCATGGCGAGCGATCAGGGCGATGTGTGCGAGCGTCTCGACGTTGAGCACGACGGTCGGGCGACCGTTCACGCCGCTCTGCCATACGCGGGTGAGGCGGTCGGCTGGGAGCGGGAGTCGGCCGTTGATGGCTGCGACGACGGCGGACTCCTCGCCGGAGATGAA
>JBQCDC010000048.1:0-7699 GCA_051961575.1 Marmoricola sp. | reverse complement strand
GTCGTGCTCGCCACTGGGGTCGTAGCCCCGGCCGAGGCGTTCAACCCGACGCCGGAACCCCCGTCCACGATCGTTCGGTTGGCCGGAGCGCACTGGCAGGCCGGCGCCGGCCTTCCTGTCGGCACGAGCCAGTCCGACGTCGGCCTGGTGCAGCTCGGGCCGACGGCCCCCGACACCCACGTGCGGGTCGGTTACGTCCAGCACGTGCCGGCCTCGCTCACGGAGCTGGGCTTCACTGCGCAGACCCCGGGCGGCATCAATCCGTGCTGGAAGGTCCGCGTGACGACCAGTGACGGGACCACGTTCACGCTGCACCTGACGACCGACAGCGCCCAGGGTGTCAGCGAGGTGCCGCCGGGCGGCGACTTCTCGCCGATCGTGCAGTGGACCTGGACACTCAACCTGCCCGCGGGCGACCGCGTGACCTCGGCGACGGCCGAGGTGATGACCGACAGCGCTCCGAGCGCGGGCGGGCAGGTGACCTTCGACGACTTCACGGTCAACGGGAGCCAGCTCCGCACGCCCTGAGCAGAGTGTGACCCATTCCATGTTCTAATTCGATTGTTCTAGATCGATCGGTCTAATACTGTGCAGGCATGGCACGACCTCGCCTCCACACCCTCGAGGAGCTCCTCGACACCGCCGAGCAGCTGGTCACCAGCGGCGACCCGGCTGGTCTGACGCTGCGTGCGCTCGCGACGGCCTCGGGCGCCTCCAACGGCACGATCTATCACGCGTTCCGGTCCAAGGAGGACCTGCTCGCACAGCTCTGGCTGCGGGCCTCCGGGCGCTTGGGCGCGATCACAGCCGACGCCCTCGAGGCACACTCCGACGCATCGCCGATCGACACCGTCGTCGCGGTGGCTCTCGCTCCGCTGGCGTTCACGCGCCAGCACCCGGCAAGCGCTCAGCTCTTCTTCGCCCAACGCAGCGACCAGCTGTTCTCCGGCGACATCACGCCCGACCTCGTCGACGCTCTGACGGCCGAGCAGAAACGCTTCGTCGGCATGCTCATCGCCCTGGCCCGCGCGGTCTGGGACCGCAAGGACCGACTCGCGGTCGAGGCGATCACAGCCTGCGTCGTGGACGTACCCGGCGGCATGGTGCGCCGCACACTCATCGGCGGCGGGCGCATCGACGCTGCCGTCGAGGACCGGATCGAGGCGGCCGTCCGCGCGATCCTCGCTCTTCCTCTCCCCCCTGCCACCACCACGAAGGAACGATGACCATGCCCACGTTGAGCCAGCGCGACGGCGTCCACCTCCTCGACCTCACCGGCGGCGAGAGCAATCCCGAGAATCGCTTCACCCAGGAGTGGATGACGCAGGTCGAGCAGGCTCTCGACACGGTCGTCGCCTCGCCAGCGCCCCTCGTGGCCACGGCGCAGGGCAAGTTCTTCTCCAACGGTCTCGACCTCGACTGGGTGATGGCGCACCTGAGCGACCTCCCGGCTTACACCGAGCGAGTGCAGGCGATCTTCGCGCGGATCCTGACGCTTCCAGTACCGACCGCGGTCGCGATCAACGGTCACGCCTTCGGAGCCGGCGCGATGCTGGCCATGGCCTTCGACTGGCGACTCATGCGTGAGGACCGCGGCTTCTTCTGCTTCCCCGAGGTCGACATCCAGATCCCGTTCACGACCGGGATGGCGGCTCTGATCCAGAGCAAGCTCACCGCCCGCACGGCGGTGGACTCGATGACCACGGGCCACCGGTTCGGCGCCCCAGAGGCGGTCGCGGCTGGGATCGCCGACGCGACCGCCTCGGAGGATCACCTGGTCGACGCCGCCGTCGCGCGGGTCTCGCCGTTGGCCGGCAAGTCGGCCGACACGTTGGGGAAGATCAAGGCGACGATGTTCGCCGAGGTGGTTCAGGCGCTGACGACGCAGAACCCTTGACCCTCAAGGCTTGAGCCGACCCTTCGCGAAGATCACTCCCGACCAGACCGAGAGGGCCGCCGCAAGGGCCCAGACCACGCCGAGCGCCACGAGTGGGTCGGCGTCCCCGCGCCCGAGGACTCCGATCCGCTCGACCTGGACGAGCCAGAACACCGGGTCGAGGTGGCTCAGGACCGCCCACGGCGCGGGCAAGCCCTTCACCGAGTAGAAGACCCCGCCGACGAAGCCCAGCGGGAGCAACACGATCGACTCCATGGAGTAGACGTGGTCGAGGGACTTGGCCAGGGCACCCGCGATGACCCCGACCTGAGCGGCGACCAGGATGACGCCGAGCGTGCCCGCGAAGAGGACCCCTGGTCGGGCGATCGCGATCCCGCCCACCAACGGGTTGGCCAGCGCGAAGCTCACACCGCCGACGATCAGCGCGCGCACGACTCCCCCGCCGACGAGCGCCAGGTTGACCTCCCACCAACGCAGCGGACTGGCGAACACGTCATTGAGGTACCGGTCTCGGCGCGCCTCGAAGAGGCTGGTGGTTCCGTTGAAGAAGCCGACGTTGAGCATCGCCTGAGCGACCAGGCCAGGCACGATGAAGCGCCCGTACGAGATGCCATCGACATGGTCGACGTGGTGACCCAGCGCCGATCCGAAGACGACGACGAAGAGCAGCATCGAGAGCACCGGTCCGACGAGCGAGTACCGCCAGATGTTGAGGAAGCGCAGCACCTCGCGCTCCCACAACCACAGCAGCGGACTGCGCTGCGGCTCGTAGGGCACCGTCGTCATGGCGACACCCCTTCGACGATGGCTCGGTTGTAGACCTCGGCCAGGTTGGTGGCCTGGAAGTCAGCCCTCAACGCCGACGCCGACCCGGTCGCAACGATCTCCCCAGCCCGGAGGAGCGCTACCTCATCGCAGAGCGTCTCCGCCTCTTCGAGGTAGTGGGTGGTGAGCAGGATGGTCGTTCCGGAGGCGTTCAGGCTCTTGACCAGGCGCCAGATCTCGGTGCGCAACTCCACGTCCACGCCGGCCGTCGGCTCGTCGAGGATCAGCAGGCGCGGCCGGTGCATCAAGGCGCGAGCCAGGACCAACCGGCGCTGCATGCCACCCGAGAGCTCGTAGGCGCGAGCATCCGCCTTCGACTCGAGTCGGAACAGCGACAGCAGCTCGTCGGCGCGCTCGCGCGCGGCTCGACGCGACGCTCCGTGATAGCCGCCGTGGTAGACGAGCATCTGCCGGATCGAGAGGAACCGGTCGACGTTGATGTCCTGCTCGGCAAGTCCGATGAAGTGTCGCGCCTCACGGCTGCGGTGGTCGAACCCGAAGATCCTCAACGCGCCCTCGGTCGGTCGGACGATGTTGCACACCGAGCCGATCAGGGTCGTCTTGCCTGCTCCGTTCGGACCGAGCAGGCCGAAGAACGCGCCCGCGCGAATCTCCAGGTCCAGGCCCGCCACCGCGACGTGTCCGCCCGCATACTCCTTGCGGAGACCGCGGACGGACAGCGCGGCGTCAGGCATGAACCGCGACCGGCCGGTCCGCCTGCGCGTGGAACTGGTTCGCCGGCTTCGCGAGCCCGTAGTGATCGCGCAGCGTCGTCCCTGTGTAGTCGTCGCGGAACACACCGCGCGCTCGCAGGATCGGCAGCACGTGCTCGATGAACGTCTCCAGGTCACCGGGAAGCGCCGGCGCCATGATGTTGAAGCCGTCGGCCGCGCCGTTCTCGAACCAGTCGAGGATGATGCCGGCGATCTGCTCCGGCGTGCCGACCGCGGTGAAGTGGCCGCGGCCTCCGCCGAGGCGACTGAGGATCTGCCGCACGGTCAGGTTCTCCCGGAGGGCCAGATCGATGATCAGGTCCGAGCGACTCTGCGATCCCTCGAGCGTGGGTCGCGCCAGCACTGCCTTCGGCAACGGCGCATCCAGCTCGAAGTCCGAGGGCTCGAGCTCGAAGACGTGCGCCAGCTGGAGCAGGCCATACTCGGGAACTCGAGCGTCGTCGAACTCCTTCGCCCGGGCCTGCGCCTCGGCCTCGGTCGCGCCGATGATCGGCACGATGCCCGGCAGCACCACGACCGACTCCGGCGCGCGACCGACCGCCGCCGCTCTCCGCTTGATGTCGGCGTAGAAGTCGGCCGCACTCTCGAAGGTCTGATGTGCGGTGAAGATCGCCTCCGCGTGGGTGGCCGCGAAGCGTCGCCCATCCTCCGAGGAGCCCGCCTGGACGAGCAGCGGGTAGCCCTGCGGCGGGCGCTGGACGTTGAGCGGCCCCGCGACCGAGAAGTGCTCGCCAACGTGGTCGAGCCGGTGGATCCGGCTCGGGTCGGCGTAGCGCCCACTCGCCTGGTCCGCGATCACGGCCTCGGTCTCCCAGCTGTCCCAGAGGGCCTTGGCCACCGAGAGGAACTCGTCCGCACGGTGGTAGCGATCGGCGTGCGACGGCCGCGTAGTGAGGCCGAAGTTGGCCGCCTCGTCGGCGCCGGCCGAGGTGACGATGTTCCACCCCGCCCGACCAGCGCTGACGTGGTCGACGGAGGCGAGCCGCCGAGCCAGGTTGTACGGCTCGTTGTAGGTGGACGAGACCGTGGCGATGAGGCCGATCCGGCTGGTGACCTGGGACAGCGCGGTCAGCAGCGTGAGCGGTTCGAGCTGACCCGGCGGCCGGAACTCCCCGGTGCCGATCAGCGCCGGCCCGTCGGCCAGGAAGATCGAGTCGAACTTCGCGGCCTCCGCGATCCGAGCGAGCCGGATCCAGTGGCCCAGGTCGAAGTCCGCCCGCGGGTTGCTCTCCGGCAACCGCCACGCTGCCTCGTGATGTCCGGCCTCCATGAGGAAGGCGTTGAGGTGGAGTTGTCGTGTCATGGCTGGCTCCTCACTTCACCGACAGCTTCGAGCTGTCAAAGCCGGCCGGGAGGATGTTGTGGACGATGTCGGAGATCGTGACGGCCTTGGAGATCTGACCCGCGGAGATGAAGGCGGTCGCCAGGCTCTGCTCCGCTGCGATGTCACTGGGAGCGATCGGCACGATCTTGTACTGGAACGTGTTGATCACCGACTTCGCGTCCGCCGCGGAGATGCCCTCTTCCGTCGAGATCGCCTGCGCGAACTGGTCGATGTGCTTGTTGGCCCAGGCGAACTCGGCGGCCAGACGCTGGAACAGATCGGTCAGCGCGGCCTTGCGGTTCGGGTCGTTGAGGTCCTTCAACGGCGCGACGTAGTAGTTGCTCGTCTGATCGATCGGCGGCAGGCCCGCGGCGATGATCTTGGCGCCGCCCTTGACCGCCAGTGCTGCCTGCGGATTCCAGATCGACCAGGCATCGACCTTGCCCGACTGGAAAGCGCTAGCGCCTGCAGCCGGCGACAGGAAGTCGAGCTGCACGTCCTTCGGCGTGAGACCCGCCTGCTTCAGCGCGAGAAGGGCCAATCCGTGCGCGCTGCTCCCCTGAGGCACCGCGATCTTCTTGCCCTTCAGCTGCGCCACCGACGTGATCGGTGACCCCGCCGGCACGATGATGTCCTCGACGGCGAGCTTCGGGTCGAGGTAGTGCGAGACACCGACGATGTTGAAGCCGTACTCCTTGGCTGCACCCGTGATCGGCGGGACGTCGCCGACCGACCCCAGGTCGATGTCGCCGGAGGCTGCGGCCTGCACGAGCGGCGGACCGTAGGTGAAGTGCGCGAACTTCACCTTGTAGGGCGCGTTCTTGAAGACGCCGGTGATCGCCGCGAGCTGCTCGCTGCCGTCGCCGCCGTTGTCGCCGATGGTGAAGGTGTAGTTGCTCCACTTGGACGTGTCGGCGTGTGCGGTCGCCGCCGGCTTGTAGCTGGCGAGGGCGAGGTCATTGGTGGCCGTCGAGCCACACGCCGCGATGGTGGTCGAGGCGGCGAGCACTGCCCAGGCGATGGCGACGGTCTTGGGGATGCGTGACATGGTTCTTTTGCTTTCTGTGTAAGGGATTCAGGCCCGCTGGGCGAGGCCGAGGTCGGTCAACAGCCGCGAGCGCAGCTCTTCGCGCTCGGGGCTGGTCTTGCGGTCTTCGGCGGATAGGTTCACCTCGTAGGAGGTGCCGATCCGCCCGTCGCTCATCACCAAGATGCGGTCCCCGAGGGCGATCGCCTCGGCAACATCGTGGGTGACCAGCAACATGGCCGCGCGGTGCTGCTGACGCAGCTTGCGGACGAGGTCGTGCATCCGGATGCGGGTGATGGCGTCCAGTGCTGCGAACGGTTCGTCGAGGAGGACGAGCTCCGGCTCGGCCACCAACGCTCGAGCGAGTGCGACCCGCTGGGCCTCACCACCGGAGAGCTGCTTCGGCCACGCCTTCTCTCGCTTCGCCAGGCCGACCTCAAGCAGGGCGGCTCGGCCACGCTCCTTGGCATCCGGTCCGCGCAGACCCAACGTGACGTTGGCCAGAACCCGCTGCCAGGGCAGCAGCCGGTCCGCTTGGAAGACCACCGCTCGGCGCTTCGGCACCTCGACCTTGCCGCCGTCGGGTCGATCGAGGCCGGCGAGCAAGCGCAGCAGCGTGCTCTTGCCGCAGCCCGAGGGACCGAGCAGCACCACGAGCTCCTCGGACGCGATCGTCAGGTCGAGCCCGTCGAGCACCGCCCGATCATCGAATCTGCGCACGACGTCGGTGACCACCGTGTTCGCGCCGACGGGCGCGAGTGTCGCGGTACTCACGACGCCTCGTAGCTCGGTCGCCAGCGCAGCAGCACGCGCTCGAGGATGCGCACGAACTGATCCGCGAGCAGGCCGAGGATCGAGTAGATGACCAATCCGACGAAGACCTGGTTGGTCTGCAGGTAGGTCTGCGCCTGAGTGATCAGGTAGCCGAGTCCCTGGCTGGCGTTGATCGTCTCCGCGGCGACCAGACCGAGGATGCTGTAGGCCAGCGAGAAGCGGAGCCCGACCAGGAACCCGGGCAGAGCGCCCGGCACCAGCACCCGACTGACCAGCCGCCAGCGGCCCGCGCCTGTCGTGCGTGCCATCTCGATCAGCCGCTGATCGACCCCGCGGATCGCCGAGAACAGATTGAGGTACATCGGCACGAACGCACCGAACGCGATGATCAGCACCTTGGGCAGCTCGTCGATGCCGAACCACACGATCATCACCGGCAGGATCGCCAGCAAGGGGATCGTGTTGAAGATCTGCACCACGCCGTTGAACAGGTACTCTCCCGTCCGCAGCAGCCCCGCGAGCACCCCGATCAGAACGCCGGCACTCAACCCGAGAGCCAGTCCGATCGCTGCGCGCCGCAACGACACCGCCAGATCCGGCCCGAGCACACCCTGGTTCCACAGCGTCACCGCGGTCGAGAAGATCGAGGTCGGCGCGGGCGCGTAGGTCGGCTTCAGCACGCCGCTGGTGGCGAGCACCTGCCAGAGGACCAGAACGGCGACCGGTGTGGTGTAGATGCCGAGCGGCCAGCTCAGCCTCCGGCGCAGCGCTCTGAAGCGTCTGCCCTTCTCCGCGTGAGTGGCGACGAAGGTGTCTCGGTCCGAGCGAGGTTGCTCGGATGCGGTCACCCCCCTCGGCGGGCTGAGAGTGAGTGCACTCATGCGGCAGCCTCGACCGTCTCGGTGTAATGCGACGCGTCGCCCTTCAGCGAGTACGACTCACGACCATCGATGGCCACCGGCACGTCTCCGGCGACCGTGACGCGCTGCAGGCGGCGCGGCTGGTCGTCGTAGTTGTCGATGGCGTAGTGCTGGGTGATCCGGTTGTCGAACAGCACCAGCTCTCCTGCCGACCAGCGGTGGCGCAGCACGTTCTCCGGGCGAGTGACGTAGGCCTGC
>JBQCDC010000047.1:0-2404 GCA_051961575.1 Marmoricola sp. | reverse complement strand
CGATTCCCCGAACGGCCTCGACGAACGACTGATCGCCGAGGCCGTCGACTGGGCGCGCAAGAACGGCATCGAGCGCCTGTCGCTGGCGTTCGCGCCCTTCCCCGACCTCTACTCGAACGTGCACAAGAACGCCACCGAACGCCTTCTCGCCGCGCTGGCCCACGCCTTCGACCCCCTGATCAAGGTCGAGCGGCTCTATCGCTACCTGCGCAAATTCCATGCCTTCGACCAACAGCGCTTCGTGATCCTGAAGTGGCGTCAGATCATCCCCGTGGTGCTGGCTCTGCTCACGCTGGAGTTCTCCACGTGACCTCGGAATCGATCAGCTACGGGGACTGGGGTCACGACTTCTTCCGGACGGCGGTCACCGAGGAACGCCTGCTGGGTGCGGTCCGGCAGTTGGCAGGGCGCCCGATCGAGTTCGGCCCCCTGGGCGTCGGCCCGGGCCGGTTGGCCAAGGTGATGGCGACCGGCCAGGTGGATGAGCCCACCTGCACCGCGCTCGACGGCGACAAGGTGGCCTTCCGGCTGGCGATCCCCGCCCACGTCGAGTTCGACCTCGACCTGCAGGTCAACAAGCAGCACTTCACCGTCGACATGGTGATTCCCGTGATCGTTACGGCGCATGGCATGCCCGGGCTGAAGATCTTCATCGACGCTCAGCCGCCCGACCGCCGAGACCTCGAGGTCAGCGTGCAGGCGCATGGCTTCCGGGCCACGGTGGTGTCGCTCGCGGCTGATGTGGAAGGCGAGCTCCGCAAGTTCGTGGCCACGTATGTGGCGCGTGAGATCGAGAAACCGGAGATCATGCAGGCGCGCGTGATCGATGTGGCCCGCAGAATTGACGGTGCCTGGGGCGGCGTGTAACTCCTGTGACTGGTGTGGCGATCGCGTAGATTCGGATCATGGCGACCCGTACGTCTTCCCCGCCGCGGTCGCGTAGCAAGAGCACCTCTCGTGGCACGTCCTCGAAGGGGCGCTCGACCTCGCGTTCGCGGAGTTCGGCTTCCTCGCGCTCCCGCAGCAACGCGCGGCGCCCGGCGCCGCGTGCCGTCCGCAACGGCCCTGGGCCGATCTCGCGCGGATTCGGAGCGCTCGGCCACGGTGTTTCGGCGGTGTGGCTCGGCGGCGCCTCCGTCGTAGGCGCCGGCGTCCGGAGCCTCGGCCACGGTGCGCGGAGCCTCGACCCGGAGCACCGCCGCGACGGCGCCGGTCTCTTCATGATCGCGCTGTCGGTCGTGGTCGCCTCGGCCGTCTGGTGGCAGCTGCCGGGAGCCGTGTTCTCGGGCGTACGCGCAGTGGTCGCCGGATCGGTCGGCCTGATGGCCTGGTTCGTTCCGTTGCTGCTGCTCTTCGTCGCCTGGCGCAACATGCGCGATCCCGATGCCAATGGTCCGGCTGGTCGCCAGGTGATCGGCTGGGGTGCGCTCATGTTCGGCGTTCTCGGCATCGTCCACATCGCCAACGGCTCACCGCACCCGACCGCAGGGGACACGACGCCGCTGCAACAGGCGGGCGGTGCCCTCGGCTTCGTGGTGGCCAAGTTGCTCACGGATCTGCTACAGACGCCGTTCGTCGTCGTCCCGCTGCTGCTTCTGCTCGCGGTCTTCGGTCTGCTCGTCGTGACCGCGACGCCCGTCTACCAGATCCCTGCACGCCTGCGTGAGCTGCGCGAACGCCTCCTCGGTCGCCATGCGGTCGACGAGGCTGACCAGGCCGATCTGGGCCCGGGTCGAAGTTTCGGGCGCAACCGTGCGACGGACGACGACCTCGACCCCGACATGGGCGACCCCGCCTACGACAGCCCGGTCCTCGAGGACCGCGAGGTGTCCAAGCGCCGTCGCAAGAAGGCCAAGGTCGAAGAGGTCGAAGAAGGAGACATCGCTGACGACATTGGCAGCGGCCTCGAGGAGATCTTCGACGACGCCAACGCGCCGACGGTGAACATCCCCATCCCCGAGCCCCTCCAGGCGCCCGAGCACACGCCCGTGCCTGCCCGCGTCGAGCAGCTCGCCCTCTCCGGCGACATCGCCTACACGTTGCCGGATGCACAGCTGCTGAAGGCGGGCTCGGTCCACAAGGCACGTACCAAGGCCTCCGACGCGGTCGTCGATCGGCTCATGCAGGTCCTCGACGAGTTCAACATCGACGCCCAGGTGACCGGGTATACCCGCGGTCCGACGGTCACCCGCTACGAGCTCGAGCTCGGCCCGGGCGTCAAGGTCGAGAAGATCACCAACATCCAGCGCAACATCGCCTATGCGGTGGCGAGCGCGGATGTGCGGATCCTCAGCCCGATCCCGGGCAAGTCGGCTGTCGGTGTGGAGATCCCCAACACCGACAAGGAGATCGTCTCCCTGGGCGACGTGCTCCGCTCGCAGGTCGCTCGCAACGACCAGCACCC
>JBQCDC010000046.1:0-2834 GCA_051961575.1 Marmoricola sp. | reverse complement strand
ACGACCCCCGAACCGTTGACAACAGTGGCGGCCCAGACTACCTTCGCGCTCCAAACGAATGTTCGTTCGTTAGAGAGAGGTCCAGCGATGGCTACCGACGAAGATCTCAACCTGCAGAGGCTCGGCTATTCACAGAAGTTGGATCGCGCGGTCACCCCGTTCGCGTCCTTCTGCGTCGGATTCGCCGTCATCAGCGCCACGACCGCGGTGTATGTGGGGTTCGGCTTCGGCCTCAGCAAGGCGGGTCCGGCCTTCGTCTGGACGGTGCCGGTGGTGTTCGCCGTCTTCGCCATCTGGGCTGTCATCGCCGCGGACCTCGCGGTCAAGCTCCCGCTCGCGGGCTACGCCTACCAATGGACGAGTCGTCTGGTCCATCCCAGTCTCGGCTGGTTCACCGGCTACCTCGGCCTGATCGGCTTCATCTCCGGGTTCACCGGCGTCGCCTACACCTTCTCGCAATACTTCGCCGGCCTCATCGGCTGGAACGCGAGCACTCCCCAGCTGGTCGGCACTACCGCCGCCGTGTTGTTGGTGTGCGTGCTGATCAACGTGTACGGGATCCGGCTGGCGACGGCCATCAACAACCTCGGCGTTCTCCTGGAGATCGTCCTGACCGTCGGCATCACGGCGTTCGTGCTGATCTACGTGGTGGTCGCCAAGCACCACGGTCAGTCCGTCCACTACCTGACGTCGCACGGATCGACGGCCTCGTCGCCCTACGCCTTCGCCTGGCTGGTCTCGAGCCTCGGCACGATCTTCGGACTGTTGGGCGTCGAGGCGGGGGCGGACATCGCCGAGGAGACCAAGGGCGCCCGCCGCGTCATCCCGCGCACGATGTTCATGGCGCTCGGAACCGCGGCAGTGATCGAGTTCTTCATGTACGTCACGTTCTTGCTGGCCACCGGTGACCCCAAAGCTGTGAACAGCAGCGCCACGCCGATCCAGCAGATCATCTCCACCCAGATCTCACCGCACTTCGCAGACTTCGTCGTGGCGATCGCACTGACCAACATCCTGGTGTGCGTGCTCGCCAACATGCTCGTCGCGACGCGGCTCCTCTACGCCATGTCGCGCGACAACATGACTCCCTTCGCACGTCTGCTCGGGACGGTTAACGCCAAGCACAAGGTGCCGACCGCGGCTGTTTGGGGATCGGGAGCGATCTCGATCTTCTTCCTGGTGACCGCACTCTTCAGCGCGACCGCGTTCGCCTACATCCTCGGCATGGCGACGATCGGGTACTTCGGCGTCTACATCCTCACGACTCTGGGGATGCTGCGCGCCGATGCCCGAGGTGAGTTCCCGCCCTCGGAGCCCGGGTTCTTCGACCTCGGGCGACTTCGCAGGCCGATCCACCTCCTCGGTCTGCTCAGCTTCACCGTGGTGATGGCGGCGCTGGTGCTGCTCCCCGACTTCCGACCCAACGTGCGGCCGCTGCTCGTGCTCCTCGCGCTCGGGTTCGCCTGGTGGGTGCTGGTGCTGCGGAAGCGGATCGCTACGGGAGCTGCCGGGCCGACGTCGGCTGGCGATTCCGTGACTGGCGACCTAGCGGCGTCCGCTGAGACGCAACAGTCGCTCCTGTGATCGACCACTGGACGTAGGGACCGCGTCTCGGTACAAGCTGAGGCCCTTTGACCGGAGCCACTCCACGTTGGAGGTTGTCGTGAGCAGATAGGCACACAAGTCCTCCCCGATCGCGAGGTCCTCGCCCCATCCAAAGGCGATGTCCCACGCATGAACCGCCTGCTCCATCACCCGCATCTCCAAGAGTTGCTGACCCGGGATGGAACCAGCCCGGTGCGGCACGACTCGATCCAGCGCACCCGGCGACATCAAGACCTCGCGCAACTGCGCCGTCAAGGCGTCGAAGGTCTCCACGGGGTTCTGCCCTACATAGTCGTGGGTTCGGCTTGCCGCCAGCAGTTCGGCGGGCTCCGGTTCGAAATACAACCGATAGCGATCGGCGCCACCGATCACATGGTTGGCGACATCACGGACGGTCCATCCCTCACAGGCGCTGGGCAACTCCCATGCGTCCGCCTGAACCCGTCCCAGCGTCTCCCGCAGAAGGAGGGTGGAGGCGTCAAGCGCATCGAAGTCGTCCATGCATGCATTGTCGGCTCAACGTGGGCAGCACTGCTTAGACGAGGTCGGCGAGGAGTTCGGCGGCTCGGTCCGCTCCGTCCGCGCCGACCGGTCGGTAGTGCGTCGTACGGCCGACTTCGGCAGCGATCGCGTCCGCGAGGAACTCCGCACTGAGGTCCGCGTAGTCCACGCGCCGTCCGGCTCCGTGCCGGTCGAGCCGGTGGGCGACGTGGAAGTTCTGTTCGAAGTGGTGCCGTAGCGGGAGGTACAGGAACGGGCGTCCAGCGGCCACCAGCTCCATCGTCGTTGTCAATCCGCCCTGGACGACGGCCAGGTCGCACGCGGCGAGGTGGCGGTACAGGTCGGGCACGAACTCGAGCACATCCAGTCCCTTGCGGGGACTGATCAGGTCCGCCTCGATCCGCGGTCCGGTGACGATCTCCATGCGCAGCTCGGGGATGCGTTCGCGGGCTACCTCGTAGGCGTCCGCCGCCTTGAGCAGCAGATGGCGACCAACGCCGGAGCCTCCGACGGTGACGACGCACACCTGGTCATCGGGGCGCCATCCGAACTCCTCGCGCAGCGATATCCGATCAGCTGTGGAGACCGGGTCGATGCCGGTGATGTAGCCGCAGAAGTCGTAGTGGTCCTCGGTCCAGGGCCGGATGGCCGGCAGATCGGGGCCGAAGCGGTCCGGGACGATGTCCTGTGGCTCGCCGACGAAGATGGCGCGGTCGCGAAGCCGCGGG
>JBQCDC010000045.1:0-3157 GCA_051961575.1 Marmoricola sp. | reverse complement strand
CGAGGCCTGTGACTCGCGGCTGACGTAGTGCTCGACGAGCACGTCGTCCTCGAGCACGCCGATCTGGGTCAGCTGCTCGCGCTGTCGGATGACCATCACGCGGTCGACCGACTCGCGCCGGGCCAGGAACTCGGCCTCGCTCACGATCGGGGCGCGGCGGCGGCCGGCCTCGCGACCCTCGCGGCGACGCTGCTTCTTCGCCTCCAGGCGAGTCGACCCGTTGACGCTCGCGATCTCGTTCTCGGGGCTCTTGGGAGCGCGGTTGCGGGTGCGGGTCCGCCGTGAGCCGCCCTCGGCGGGATCGCCGCCCTCAGCGCCGTCGGCCGTGTCGCCTTCGTTGCCGTCAACGTCGTCGTCCGAGGCGTCGTCGTCGGACTCGTCGCCCTCGCCTGCGGCACCGGCCGGCTTGCGCCGACGACGTCCTCCGCGGCGACGCGGACGACGTCGTGCGGCACCCTCGCCACCTTCGGCGCCCTCAGCCGACTCGTCGTCGGAGGCCTCGGTGTCGTCGCTGGCTTCCGCGTCGTCAGCCGGCGCCGCGTCGTCGGCGGGCGGCTTCGGAGGAGCCTTGCGCGCGTTCCGGGTTCGCTGGCCCTGCCCGCCCTGAGGCTTCTCCTCAGCGTCCGCGGACTCGTCGGCGGTCTCCGCCTCGGCAGCCTTCTGACGTCGAGGCTGAACGACCTGCTCAGGAGCCTGGAACAGCACCGACGGGGTCGAACGGCGCGAAGCCGCGGTCTTCTTCGCCGGCGCCTTCGCCTCGGCGTCGTCGGCGGAGGCCGTCGCCTCACCCTCGGGCGAGGCGGCAGCGGCCGTCTTCTTGGGCTTGCTCGCGGCCTTCTTCTTGGGCTTGGGGGCATCGGCACCGTCCGCCGGCGCGTCCTCACTCGAAGCAGCGGCGGCCTTCGCGGTCTTCTTGGCCGGAGCCTTCTTGGCCGCGGTCTTCTTAGCAGCCGTCTTCTTGGCGGCGGCCTTCTTGGCCGGCTTGGCGGAGGCCTCGGCCTCGGCTCCAGCTTCGGGGACGGGGGCCTCCTGCACCTCCGCTACCGCGTCAGCGGGCGGGGGTGGCGGGGTGTTCGCCGCAGGGGTGTTTTCAGTAGGGGTGAGCTCATCGCTCATGCCAACTCCTCAGCGCCGCGAACGGCGCAGGTCACGGCCAGCCGCGTTGTACTTCGGCGGGCAACAAAAGCCTTCAGGGGGCGACGACAGCCTCCGCTGTCTCACGTCGGTGTGTGACTCAGCCGCCCTGACCGCGGTCGCTGAGGCAACTCACACACGGGTTACGTGTGCTGCGCCGCCGCGTCGCGGTCGGGTGCGAGTGGATCACCCACCGTGCCAGCATCGTCGAGCGTCCCCTGGGCCAACCGCTGAAAGAGAGCGGACTCAACCACGAAATCGGAGACGACCCGCATGCCGGCGAGAACGTCGTCGGGTCTCACGGTCGGTACACCGTGCCGCAAAACCACGTCGAGTATGACACACGTCTCCTCGATCTCCGTGACGCCGAGCGACACGACGGCGGCGCGTACGTCGAACTCACGCAGACCCTTCTTGGTCATACGGGAGACGTTCACCTCGTCGGCCGCGAGCATCTCCTGGGCCGCCGACTCGACCGATGCACGGTCGACGCCGTTCAGCCGGAGGCGCCAGGTCGACGCCTCAAGGCGGTCCCCCAGCGAGCCGGTGGAGCCCACCGGAACCACCTCCACAATGTCGAGCCCGTCCGGGAGCGACTCGGCGAGAGCGGCCGCGATCGCGTCGGCTTCGACGACCTCCGCGAGCGCGATCTCGAGGTACTCGGCCTCGCTCGC
Source organism: Marmoricola sp. (assembly GCA_051961575.1). Taxonomy (GTDB): domain Bacteria; phylum Actinomycetota; class Actinomycetes; order Propionibacteriales; family Nocardioidaceae; genus Marmoricola. The sequence continues at coordinate 1,349 of JBQCDC010000045.1, read as the reverse complement.
CGAACCCGTCGGAGCCGCGCCGGCGTAGGAGATCCGCGGGTGCGGGTGGAAGCCGGACGAGTAGGCCATCGGCACGCGGGCACGCAGGACGGCGCGCTCGAAGGCCCGGCTGAAGTCGCGGTGGCTGGTGAAGCGCATCCGGCCCCGCTTCGCGTAGTGCACGCGGAGGCGCTGGACCGGTGGCGGCTGCTGCGGAGGTGCGTTCTTGACCATCACACGACGCTCAGCGGAAGGAGCTTCGCGCCCGTCGGCCCGATCTGGATGTCGGTGCCCATCTCCGGACAGACACCGCAGTCGTAGCAAGGCGTCCAGCGGCAGTCCTCGACATCCTCGACGCCGTCCGGGTCCTCGGCCGCGGCGAGCGCGTCCTCCCAGTCCTCCCAGAGCCAGTCCTTGTCGAGACCTGAGTCGAGGTGCTCCCAGGGAAGGACCTCGTCGAAGCCGCGCTCACGCGTGGTGTACCAGTCGACGTCGACGCCGGTGCCTTCGAGCCCGCGCTCGGCGGCTGCCATCCAGCGGTCGTAGGAGAAGTGCTCGCTCCAGCCGTCGAAACGACCACCGTCGCGCCAGACCTCTTCGATGACGCGCCCGATGCGACGGTCGCCTCGGGACAGCAATCCTTCGATGATGCCGGGCTTCCCGTCGTGGTACCGGAACCCGATCGCACGACCGAACCGCTTGTCGGCACGGACGACCTCGCGGAGCTTGCTCAGGCGTTCGTCGGTGGTCTCGTGGTCGAGCTGTCCCGCCCACTGGAAGGGTGTGTGCGGCTTGGGCACGAAGCCACCGATGGAGACCGTGCAGCGCACATCGTTGGTGCCGGCGACCTCACGGCCGGTGGCGATGACCTTCTTCGCGAGCTCGGCGATCTGGAGCACGTCGTCGTCGGTCTCGGTCGGGAGGCCGCACATGAAGTAGAGCTTCACCTGACGCCAGCCGTGCGAGTACGCGGCGGCGACCGTACGGATCAGGTCCTCCTCGGTGACCGCCTTGTTGATCACCTTGCGCATCCGCTCGCTGCCGCCCTCGGGCGCGAAGGTCAGGCCCGAGCGACGACCGTTGCGGGAGAACTCGTTGGCCAGCGTGATGTTGAAGGCGTCGACGCGGGTGCTCGGCAGGCTCAGCGAGATGTTCTGGCCCTCGTAGCGGTCGGCCAGGCCGGTCGCGATGTCGCCGATCTCGGTGTGGTCGGCGCTGCTCAGCGAGAGGAGGCCGACCTCCTCGAAGCCGGACTTGCGGATCCCGTTCTCGACCATGGCTCCGATCGTGGTGATCGAGCGCTCGCGCACCGGACGCGTGATCATGCCCGCCTGACAGAACCGGCAGCCGCGGGTGCAGCCGCGGAAGAT
>JBQCDC010000044.1:0-3201 GCA_051961575.1 Marmoricola sp. | reverse complement strand
GTGAAGAACGTCCTCGCGATCATGGGCTCGATGGCGATCCAGGGGCCGGTCGTGCGCTGGGTGGCCGACCACCGCAAGCACCACAAGTTCTCCGACCGCGACGGCGACCCGCACAGCCCGTGGAAGTACGGACGCGGCGTGAAGAACCTCAGCAAGGGTCTGTTGCATGCGCATATGGGCTGGCTGTTCGACTCCGAGCAGACGCCTCAGCGCAAGTACGCGCCCGACATCATGAAGGACCCCGACCTGGTGCGCATCTCGCGCGACTTATGGGTCTGGGTCCTCGTGTCGACGCTGCTTCCGATCGTGCTGGGTGGTCTGTTCACCATGTCGTGGCACGGCGCGCTCACCGGCTTCTTCTGGGGCACGCTCGTGCGGGTGTCCCTCCTGCACCACGTCACCTGGTCGATCAACTCGATCTGCCACACGATCGGGAAGCGCCCGTTCACCTCGCGCGACCAGTCCGCGAACGTCTGGTGGCTCGCGATTCCGTCGGGCGGCGAGTCCTGGCACAACCTGCACCACGCCGATCCGACGAGCGCCCGTCACGGCGCACTGCGCGGTCAGATCGACAGCTCGGCTCGCATCATCTGGATGATGGAGAAGGCCGGCTGGGTCAGCGACGTCCGCTGGCCGAGCAAGGAGCGCCTCGCCTCCAAGATGGCGTCCTAGGGCTCCAACAGCTCCACCCGGTTTCCCGCGCCGTCGCAGACGTGCGCCCGACGGAAACCGGGAAAGGTGTGCTCCTCGGTCAGATCAATCGGGAATCCGAGCTCTCGCAAGCGCTCGAGCACGCGGTCCAGCTGGTCGACGACGAACGCGGGATGAGCCTTGGCTGCCGGCCTGAAGTCAGGCTCGATGCCGACGTGTACCTCGACGACGCCGCCACGGAACCAGCAGCCGCCGCGCCCTCGCAACGGTTCCGGTTTCTCGACCTGCGCCAGGCCCAAGCCTTCTGCATAGAAACGTCGCTGGTCGTCCTCGCCTCCCGCAGAAGCACCGACCTGGACGTGGTGCAGCGCGAGCACAGCCATCAGGCCACCTCCGCCACGACGAACACCCGACGGAACGGCAGCACGACCATCCCGTCCTCGACCGGGTAGGCGCCACGCAGCCGCGCTCGAAGCTCGGTCTCGAAGTCGGAGCGCAACTCCTCGGGAAGTGCTTGGAGGGTTGGCCCTGCACTGGTTCCGCTGACCCACTCGAAGACGCCATCGGGGCCCAGTTGGTGGAGGTAAGTGGTCTCCCAGGCGTCCACGCGACAACCCAGCGCACGCAGCGCACGCAGGTAGACCTCGGGGTCATGGGCGAAAGGCGACGCGACGCCCTCGGTGAAGTCGCAGTACGGCGCTTCCGCCGCCAGCTCCTCGCGCAGTCGATGGCTGGGCTCGGCGAAGTTGCCCGGGACTCCGATCGCGAGCCAACCTCCCTGCCGGACCGACGCGACCAGTTCACTCATCAGGTCTAGGTGGCCCGGCACCCACTGCAGCGTCGCGTGCGTGAAGACGACCTCGGCCTGCTCGCCCCGCTCGAGCCAGGTGCGAAGGTCGGCGACCTCGAAGGACGCCGTCGGCAACGAGGCCCGCGCCTGCTCGATCATCTCCGGGCTGCTGTCGATCCCGCGAAGGTTCGCTGTCGGCCAGCGCTGCGCCAGCACGGCCGTCGAGTTCCCGGGTCCGCACCCGAGGTCGACGACCTCACCGGGCTCGTCACTCCCCACCCTCGATAGCAGATCGACGAGCCCTCGTGACCGCTCGTCGCCGAACCGCATGTAGAGCTGCGGATCCCATGCGTGTGCCATCTCCACCTCCAGGTTGTCTTGATATCAAGATACTTATGATATCTCGATGTCAAGAATCTTGGGCAGGTCGTCTCCCCCTACACTGACGCCATGACGGCGGAGATTCCAGACGAGGTCGACGAGATCGTCCTGGCCTGGCACCGGGAGCGCTCTGACCTGGACCTCGGTCCGGTCGAGGTGTTCAGCCGGATCACGCGCCTTGCCAAGCGGCTCGACCTGGCCCGCCGCGAGGCGTTCGTCGAGCACCAGATCGAGCCCTGGGAGTTCGATGTGCTGGCCGCGCTGCGTCGCAGTGGCCGCCCGTACCAGATGACGCCGGGCGCGCTGATCCGCGAGACGCTCGTGACCAGCGGCACGATGACCAACCGCATCGACCGGCTCGAGGACCGCGGGCACGTGCTGCGCCACCCCGACCCGAGCGACCGCCGCGGCGTGCTCGTCGGACTCACCGTCCGAGGCAAGCGGACGGTCGACGCCGCCTTCGAGTCACTGCTCGAGCGGGAGCGCGAGCTGCTGGAGGAGATCGGCCCCGAGGAGAGCGCTCAGCTCGGGCAACTGCTCAAGCGCGTGATGGCCGGGCTTTAGAGAAGCTCCGACAGCTCCAGCCAGCGCTCTTCGACCTCGGCGATCTCGCCCTCAGCTGCCACCAGCTCATCGTTCAGGCGATCGAGACCCTCGTAGTCGGTGTGGTCGTGCTCAGCCATCCGGTGGTGGATCTTCTCGACCAGCTCGGTGAGTCGCTCGAGCTTGCGCTCGGCCGCGGCGAGCTCTTTGCGCGCGGCGCGCTCCTCGGCGCCGGTCAGTCCGCCTCGCTGGTCGAGTGCCGCCGGAGGCGGTGTATCGAGACCCGTGGACTCGCTCTCACGCAGCCGCAGGTACTCGTCAACCCCACCCGGCAGATGTCGCAGCTTCCCATCGATGATCGCGTACTGCTGATCCGTGGCCCGCTCGACGAGGTAGCGGTCGTGCGAGACCACGATGAGCGTGCCGGGCCAGGAGTCGAGCAGGTCCTCCATGGCCGCGAGCATGTCGGTGTCCACGTCGTTCGAAGGCTCGTCGAGGATCATGACATTGGGCTCGGACAGCAGCACGAGCAACAGCTGCAAGCGCCTCTTCTGACCGCCGGAGAGCTCGCCGACCCTCGCCGAAAGGTGCTCTCTCGCGAAGCCGAGCCGCTCAAGAAGCTGGGCAGGCGTGAGCTCACGACCGTCGATCGAGTAACTCGTCTTTGCCCGCGCGAGCACCTCGCGCACTCGATCGCCCGCGATCTCCTCGAGCTCGGTGAACTGCTGGTCGAGCACCCCGAGCTTCACGGTCTTGCCGCGCTTCACGCGACCTGAGGTCGGCTCGACGGTCCCGGCGATCAGCCCGAGCAAGGTCGACTTGCCAGCACCGTTGGC
>JBQCDC010000043.1:0-4153 GCA_051961575.1 Marmoricola sp. | reverse complement strand
TCTCAACCTCCGAGGCCTCGGGCGTCGAATCGTCGTTCTTGCGATTGCGAAACCTCATGTGGTCCTCCCTGACCGGCCCCGTTAGGTAGTGGTCATCGGCTGTGCGTCGCGCATGAAAGTGCGATCCCATCGAGGATGTCGTGTTCAGAGACCAAAACCGAGCCGACGCGCGTGCGGCGCAGCAAGACATCCAAAATCACAGCGCCGGCGCCGATCACGTCCGCTCGTCCAGGGTGCATGTACCCCAACGCGCGGCGTTCATCGCTCGACATCGCGATCAGGTCCGCGATCGTCTTCCGGACGCGCTCGACCGGCAGGTCCGCGTGATGGATCGCGTCACGGTCGTAGGCCTCGAGGTCCAGCGCACCCGCGGCGATCGTGGTGACGGTTCCCGCCACGCCGACGACGGTGCGCGCGGCGGTGATGTCCACCCCTGCCTCAGCGAGCGTGTCCATCGCCGCCTCGACGTCGGCGGTTGCCTCCGCCACCTGCTCCGGCGTCGGCGGATCGTCGGCGAAGTGGCGCTCGGTGAGGCGGACGGATCCGATGTCGAGCGAGCGGGCGGCATCGACGGACGTGCCGCCGATGATGAATTCGGTCGAGCCGCCGCCGATGTCGACGACGAGATAGGGCTGCGGGTGCTGGTCGCTCAACGATCCGACGGCGCCCGCAAAGGAGAGCGCCGCCTCCTCGTCCCCTGGGATCACCTCGGGGTCCACACCGATCACCGAGCGGACCGCGGCCGCGAACTCGGCCGCGTTCTCGGCGTCGCGGGCTGCCGAGGTCGCGCAGAAGCGGGTGCGTTCGGCGCCCAGCTCGCGCGCGACGGCGTCGAACTCCTTGAGCGCGGTGATGGTGCGCTCCAGCGCGGCCTCGGCGATCCGGCCGGTGCGATCGACGCCCTCGCCGAGTCGCACGATCCGCATGTCGCGGGCCAGCTCGGTCACGACCCCGTCAGCGAAGTCGGCGACAAGCAGGCGGAGCGAGTTGGTACCGCAGTCGTAGGCCGCGACCCTCACTCGTCAACCTCCACGCACGGCCCCGACTTCCACCAGCCGTCGATCGCCTCGAGCGCCTCGTCGCCGAGCGGGTTCACCCCAGGGCCTTGCGCCAGTGACTGGCCGACCAGCACGTGGAGGCACTTGACCCGAGTCGGCATGCCACCCGCCGAGATCCCGGCGATCTGCGGCGGCTGGTTGCCGAGAGCCGCTCGCGCCTCCAGGTAGGCCTCGTGAGCTCGTTCGTAGGCGGCCGCCAGCTCGGGATCGTCCTCGAGCCGTTGCGTCATCTCCTTCATCAGCCCGGAGCCCTCGAGCGTGCCGATGCGCGAGCTGATCTTGGGGCAGGTGACGTAGAACGTCGTCGGGAAGGGCGTGCCGTCCTCGAGCTGTGGTTCCGTCACGACGACCGACGGGTTGCCACACGGACAGCGATGCCCGATGCCGTGCACCGAGCGCATGGGCCGCCCGAGCTGGGCTTTCATGGCGGCGAGATCTGAGGCGGAGACTTCTTCTGAGCTCATTGACCGGTGATCCGCTTGGCGGGCGCAGGCTTCTTCACCGTGGGCGCCGGGTTGTCGGCCGCCTGCAACGCGGACCCCTCCTTGCTCCACCAGGAGGTCGGCGTCGTCGAGGTGCTCGGCGGCTGCGCGTCGAGCTCGGCCTTCGAGTTCAGCGGCTGGCCGTCCGCGCCCAGCACGACGTACGGCGTCTGACCGGGCATGACCCAACCGAACCGGAGCCGCGCCTGCTGCTCGATGTAGGACGGGTCCTTCCAGCGCTTCTGCTGCTCCTTGGAGGTGGCGATGCTCTGCTGGGCCGTCGCGATCTGCGCCTCGAGCTGGTGGATCTGGTCGCTCTGCCGCAGGTAGGCGCGCAGCGACGACCCGAAGGAGATCACCAGCGCGCCGATGACGAGCAGCAGGATCACCAGCCGATTGGTCGCCCGGGACCCGCGCTCGACCTTGGGTTGAGGCGCAGGCTTGCGTGACTGGGGTCGCTTCGACGCAGCAGGACGCCGCGCGCCGGACTTGGCGCTCGGCTTACCCGTCGGTCGGGGCGACCTTCCAGCCACGAACTTCCTTCTCCTCGTTACTCAGCCGTTGTAACGCGGGAAGGCGCCACGACCGGCGTAACGCGCCGCATCGCCAAGCTCTTCTTCGATCCGCAGCAGCTGGTTGTACTTGGCGACGCGCTCCGAGCGAGCGGGCGCACCGGTCTTGATCTGGCCGCAGTTCACGGCGACGGCGAGGTCGGCGATCGTGGTGTCCTCGGTCTCGCCCGAGCGGTGGCTCATCATGCAGCGGTAGCCGCTGCGGTGCGCGAGGTCGACGGAGTCGAGGGTCTCGGTGAGGGACCCGATCTGGTTGACCTTGACCAGCAGGGCGTTGGCCTGGCCGCCGGCGATGCCGCGCTGCAGGCGCTCGACGTTGGTGACGAAGAGGTCGTCGCCGACGAGCTGCGTCTTGGCGCCGAGCTCGTCGGTGATGATCTTCCAGCCGTCCCAGTCCTCCTCGTTGAGGGGATCCTCGATGCTCACGATCGGATAGTTCGCAACCAGATCGGCGTAGTAGGCGGTCATCTCGGCGGCGCTCTTGCCGGCGCCCTCGAACGTGTAGACACCGTCCTTCTCGAACTCGCTCGCGGCCACGTCGAGCGCGAGCACGACATCACGGCCGAGCGTGAGGCCGGCACCCTCGATGGCGGTCGAGATCAGGTCGAGTGCGGCGCGGTTGCTGCTCAGGTCGGGGGCGAAGCCGCCCTCGTCGCCGACGCCGGTGGCCAGACCCTGCTTCTTCAGCACGGACTTGAGCGAGTGGTAGACCTCAGCGCCCCATTGCAGCGACTCGCGGAAGGTCGCGGCCCCGATCGGCGCGATCATGAACTCCTGGATGTCCACGTTGGTGTCCGCGTGGGCGCCGCCGTTGAGGATGTTCATCATCGGGACGGGCAGCAGGTGGGCGTTCGGGCCACCGACGTACTTGAAGAGCGGCAGGTCAGCCGAGTCGGCGGCCGCGCGCGCGACCGCGAGCGAGACGCCGAGGATCGCGTTCGCGCCGAGCTTGGCCTTGTTGGGAGTGCCGTCCAGGTCGAGCATGATCTGGTCGATCTGACGCTGGTCGGTGCCGTCCTCGTCCTCGATCGCGGGGGCGATCTGGTCCAGGACCGCGCTGACAGCCTTCTCGACGCCCTTGCCCAGGTAGCGCTCGCCACCGTCGCGCAATTCGACGGCCTCAAAGGCGCCGGTCGATGCGCCGGACGGGACCGCGGCGCGGCCGACCGCGCCGTCCTCGAGCAAAACCTCGACCTCGACGGTCGGGTTGCCTCGGGAGTCGAGGATCTCGCGTGCGTGTACGGCTTCGATGGCAGCCAACGTTGCTCCTTGTTGCGCGGGAATGGCGCGACCAGCCTAAGGCGTGCTGCCGCCGGAGGCCCGCGCGACTCGTCGTACGCGAGCAGGAGCGCGGAATCCGTGTCGTACCTGGTACGTCAGAGATTCCGCGCTAATCGGAAAGCGGGCAGTGGGCGCCGCATCGTCGACCTGCGCCGAGCAGCCGAGCAAGCGCGGCGGCCGACCGGCATGGCCGGCCCACCACCTGGCCCCACCCGAGCCGCACGGTCTGAATGCCCATTGCGGCCGCCTGCAGGTCGCGGTCCATGTCGGCAACCCGATGCCGCCAGTCGGAGTGGTGGAGGCGGCCGTCCAGTTCGATCGCCAGGCCGCCATAGGCGGCGTCGCGGTAGACCACACCGATCGCCGTGACCTCTCGGCGCTGTTGGGTGGGCGCGGGAAGTTGGTGCGCGCGGACCACCCGCTCCAAGAAGGCTCGCTCAAGCACCGAATGGGTGCCCCTGTCGATGTCCGCGAGCACGGCTTCCAACCACGCCCGTCGACGCATCCGCGAGCGACCCTCTGACGCGGCCAGCAGCCTCGGCGCCGTTGAGTAGCGCCCACCGACGGCACGTGTGAGGACTTCGAGCGCATCGAACTCGGCGAGTTCGGCCGCGACGTCGAGCACCGCCTCCTCGTAGCGGATGCGTGGCGGCGCCTTTCCGGGGTGACGCTGTCGGTCGAACTCCACGGCTCGGTGCACCAGCACGCCATCCAAGGACTTCACCCGCCGGCGCTCGGGGATCGCCACGTGGCTCGACGT
>JBQCDC010000042.1:0-2438 GCA_051961575.1 Marmoricola sp. | reverse complement strand
CACGAGCATCCAAGGTTCGTCCATCAGCGGAAGCTCCGTGGCTCCGGCGGGCAACGGGGGAGTCTTCTCCTCGGCGTCGAACTCAGCCACCAGAGCGTCGAACTCGCGGGCGCGGAACGCGCGGAGCAATGAGTCCTGGTCCGCCTCGACGATCTCGAACTCCACGCCAGGAAAGCGTGCGCGCCAACCGGGCAGTGCCGGCGCGATAGCGGCATGGATGATGCTCTGAAACGCGCCGATGCGGATCGTTCCCTCAAGCTCAGGATCGTCGTGCGAGAGGCGCGAGTTCACGGCCTTCAGTGCGCGCTCGATCTCCTCGGCCGCCTCGGCGACGGCTCGCCCCGCTGCGGTCACCTTGGCGCCTTGCGGAGTTCGGATCAGCAGCGGCCTGCCGGCCTCTTTCTCAAGCCTGGCTAGCTGTTGGGACACGGCGGACGGTGTGACGCGCAACTCATCTGCGGCCGCGAGTACTCCGCCGGTACGGGCCACGGCGAGCAGGAAGCGCATGCGACGCGGGTCCAGATCCATGTAGCAATGCTAAAGCAGATATGCACGAAATCGCGATTGATCTAAACCCTCCGAAGCTCCACACTTTTCTTGCACGCGAGATGTTGAAAGGAGTGCGCCCATGGTTGCCGGGATCCTCGGCTGGACGGGACCGATCGGAACGTTCCTGGCTTATGTGATGGTCACCCGTGGCCACTGGAGCGCTGGCTCGCGTGCGTACGCGCTCGTCAACATCGTCGGTGGCGTTTTCGCGGGGACGGCCTGCGTGCTCTACCACGCCTGGCCGAACGCTGTTGCGAACGTCGGGTGGGCGACCTTCGGACTGGCGACGCTCGTGTCGATGGAGCTCAAGCGGCGTCGGCCTGCGCTTGAACTGTGCGCGGCCACGGAGAGCGACGACGCCACCGACGATCTGGTGCTTCTCGCGTCGTAAGTGGGCTAGATTCCCCGTACTCGAAGGGGGCTTCCGATGCTTGAGACCGCACTGCTCGATGTTCGTGTGCTGCCGTGGCGAGTTCGGGCGCGGGTCATGCGTCCGGATGTGTTGCGGGAGAACGTCGACCCGCTGATGGCCGTCGACGACCTCAGTGGCGTCATCTTCGGACTGGTTCTCTGGATCGTCATCCTGACCGCTGCGCCTCTGATCGTGCTCATCCTGGCCGCGCTGCTCTTCTCGATCGAACTGCCAATCGTGCTTCTGCTCGCTGTGCTCCTCGTGATCGTGCGCTTCACCGGCGTCGTCCCGTGGACCGTCGTGATCATCAACAACGTCAACCGCAGCGAGACCACCGAGTCCTACCGCAACATCTTCAGGGCGGTCCGTCGCATCCGCGAGATCAACGGCGACCGGAAGGTTCATGTGCGCTGGGCGTGGACCGCCAATCCCAAAACTCCACGAGACGAGCCCGCCGAGAGCTGATCGCCTGGCATGCTCAACCGCATGACCGATCGCAAGATCCCGCGCGACCCAACCGACAACTACGGTGAGGCCGCCGTCAAGGCGCGCCAGGAGTTCATCCGCGAGCACACCGAGTCAGCGGCCGAGCATGTCGCGCACTACGACCTCGACCCGCAGACGCTGCCTGGCAACATCGAGAACTTCTTCGGCGTTGCCCAGGTGCCGATGGGCCTCGCCGGTCCGCTGGTGGTCAACGGTGAGCACGCGCAGGGCGAGTTCTTCGTGCCGCTCGCGACCACCGAGGGCACCCTGGTCGCCTCCTACAACCGTGGCATGAAGCTGTGCCGCGCGGCCGGCGGCATCACGACCACGGTCATCGACGACAAGATGCAGCGCGCACCCGTCTTCAGCTTCGACAACGCTCGTGAGGCGAGGGCGTTCGGCGAGTGGCTGTCGGAGAACTTCGCCCAGGTGAAGGCGGCGGCGGAGACCACGACGACCTCGGGCAAGCTTGAGGACATCCAGCAGTTCCCGGTCTCGAAGCTGCTCTACACGCGCTTCAACTACTCCACCGGCGACGCGGCCGGCCAGAACATGACCGGCAAGGCGACCTTCGCGGCCTGCGCCTGGATCAAGCAGAACTACCCGGGCACGCTGCACTTCCTGCTCGAGGGCCAGTTCGCGACCGACAAGAAGACCAGCGTCGTCAACATGCTCCACACCCGTGGCAAGCGCGTCGTCGCAGAGATCACGCTTCCCGCGCAACTCGTCGAGGAGCAGATGCACGTCAGCACCGACAAGCTCTACGCCGCCCGCATGCGTGGCCAACTCGGCTCGATTATGTCGGTGACCAACAACAACGGGAACCACTCCGCGAACGGCCTGACGGCCCTGTTCATCGCGACCGGTCAGGACGTGGCCAACATCGCCGAGTCGTCCGCGCTCTACGGCTTCTCCGAGCTACTGCCGAACGGCGACTTCTACGCCAGCATCACGCTGCCGTCGCTGATCATCGCTACGTATGGCGGTGGCA
>JBQCDC010000041.1:0-16764 GCA_051961575.1 Marmoricola sp. | reverse complement strand
CGAGTCCGGCCAATGGGTGGGCGACGAGTGCCACATGGCGTTCCACTTCCCGGTGATGCCGCGCATCTTCATGGCCGTGCGCCGCGAGCAGCGGATGCCCATCTCGGAGATCATGGAGCAGACGCCCCCGATCCCGGCCGGCTGCCAGTGGGGCATCTTCCTGCGCAACCACGACGAGCTGACGCTCGAGATGGTGACGGACGAGGACCGTGACTACATGTGGTCGGAGTACGCCACCGATCCCCGCATGAAGGCCAACATCGGCATTCGCCGACGCCTCGCTCCCCTGCTGGACAACGACGTCAACCGCATGGAGCTGTTCACCGCGCTGCTGCTCTCGCTGCCCGGATCGCCGGTCCTCTACTACGGCGACGAGATCGGCATGGGCGACAACATCTGGCTCGGCGACCGCGACGGCGTGCGCACGCCGATGCAGTGGACACCCGACCGCAATGCCGGCTTCTCGGTGGCCACGCCGGGCCGACTCCACCTGCCGACGATTCAGGATCCGGTCTTCGGGTACCAGGCCGTCAATGTGGAGGCCCAGCTCGATGACACTTCGTCTCTGCTGCACTGGACGCATCGGATGATCCATGCGCGCAAGCAGCACGCGTGCTTCGGGCTGGGCGAGTTCCTCGACCTCGGTGGCTCGAACCCGTCGGTCTTCTCCTACGTCCGGGAGTTCACCGAGGCCGACGGCACGGTCGACTCCGTGCTGTGCGTCAACAACCTGTCGCGCTTCGCCCAGCCGGTGGAGCTCGACCTTCGCCGCTGGGAGGGGATCACGCCGGTCGAGCTCTTGGGCGGCGTGGCGTTCCCTCGGATCGGCGAATTGCCTTACCTGTTAACACTGGGGGGATACGGCTTCTACTGGATCCGACTACCCCGGGAGGCGACCAGCGATGCGTGAGCAGGCCGTTCGCGACTACATCGGCCAAGCGAGATGGTTCGGAGGCAAGGGCACCGAGATCACGATTGGCGAGGTGCGCGAGCTGCCGCTGGGGATCCTGCTGGTGGAGGTCGGTTCCGATCTCTACCAGCTGCCCACGTCCTCCTACGACGAGGAGCAACCCGCGCTCGAGCACGCCCTCATCGGGCAATGGGACGACCGCTTCCACTACGACGCCGTGCACGACCGGTCCGCGATGGCCACCTGGTTGGACGCCTTCGTCGACGGCGCCCCGCCGCCGCTGCGTTTCAGCCGGATGCCGGGGCACGAGCTCGACCGTGCTGCGGTCTCGACTCCGTTCTCGGGCGAGCAGTCGAACTCCTCGGTGATGTTCGGCGAGGACAGCATGTTGAAGGTGTTCCGGCGCGTGACCGCGGGGCCGAACCCTGACATCGAGATCCACCGGGCGCTCACCGCCGCCGGGAGTGAGCACATCGCTCAGCTGTACGGGTGGATCGAGCTCGACGGGCCCGACGGTCCGATACATCTGGGGATGCTCCAACAGTTTCTGCGGACGGCCATCGAGGGCTGGTCGGTCGCTCGCGCGAGCGTTCGCAACCTGCTTGCCGAGGCCGACCTCCATCCCGATGAGGTGGGTGGCGACTTCGCCCCCGAGGCTCACCGGCTCGGCGCGGCCGTTGCCGAGGTGCACTCCACGCTACGGGAGGCCTTGGGTACCGAACCGCTCGACCTGGACGAGGTCGCCGCGCGGATGCATGCGCGCCTCGACCGCGCCGCGGCCGAGGTACCCGAGCTCGCGCCCTTCGTCGACACGCCACGCGAGGCCTTCGAACGGATGACCAAGGTCGCGGCCGACCTCGAGGCCCGGGCCTCCAGTGCCCAGCGGATCCACGGGGACCTGCATCTCGGTCAGACACTGCGTACCTCACTGGGGTGGAAGCTCGTGGACTTCGAGGGTGAGCCGGCGAAGCCCCTCGCGGAGCGAACGCTGGCCGACTCGCCGTGGCGCGATGTCGCGGGCATGCTCCGATCGCTGGACTATGCGGCGAAGTCCGCGGCGCGCGACCTCGACCCCGACGAGGCCGCGCTGCGCCAGGCCGAGTACCGCGGCGGCGAATGGGTTGCTCGCAATCGCGAGGCGTTCCTCGCGGGCTATGCCGAGGCGACGGCTCCGTTGTCCGAGGTCGACCTCGCACTGATCGCCGCCTACGAGCTCGACAAGGCTGTGTATGAGGTGATGTACGAGGCGCGCAATCGCCCCGGCTGGCTCGCCATCCCACTCGCAGCGCTGGCGAAGGCGGGCGAGGACCGGTGACGTCTGCGGGCTTCGACACGGAACTGTTCGACCTGCTCGTGGCCGGCCAGCACTACGACCCACACCAGATCCTCGGGCCGCATCGGCCACGCTTCGCCGACGAGGACGACACAGTTGTGGTGCGCACCCACAAGCCGCTCGCGGCGAGCGTGACGGTGCTGGCGGACGGCAAGCGCACAACGATGCGCCACGAGCACGCCGGCATCTGGGTCGCGGAATTCGAGGGGACGGTCCCCGACTATCGCTTCGAGACCGTCTACGGCGACGGCGTCGCGCACCTCAGCGACGACCCGTACCGCTGCTGGCCCACGCTCGGCCCGATCGATCTGCACCTGATCGGCGAGGGCCGTCATGAGCGGCTCTGGGAGGTCCTCGGGGCACGGGCCGGCACCGCCGAGACGGCGACAGGCCCGGTGCCGGGCTACGCCTTCTCGGTCTGGGCGCCCGCGGCGCGAGGCGTCAGGGTGAAGGGCGACTTCAACAACTGGGACGGTCGCGAGCACCCGATGCGCCGCCTCGAGCAGTCGGGCGTGTGGGAGCTCTTCATTCCCGGCCTGCCTGACGACTTCCGCTACAAGTTCGCGATTCTGGGACCCGACGGCGTGTGGTCGGACAAAGCCGACCCGATGGCGCGACACACCGAGGTTCCGCCGCTCACCTCGTCGGTGGCCTTCGAGAGCACGCACGCATGGCAGGACGAGGAATGGATGGCGGCGCGATCGAGCCGACCCGACCTCGAGCCGATGTCGGTCTACGAGGTGCACCTGGGCTCGTGGCGGCGACACCCGAACGGCACCAGCTACAGCTACGACGACCTGGTCGAGCATCTGCCGGCCTACGTGTCCGAGATGGGCTTCACCCACGTCGAGCTGCTGCCGGTGATGGAGCATCCGTATGGAGGGTCGTGGGGCTATCAGGTCACGTCCTACTACGCGCCCACGGCCCGGTACGGCGACCCCGACGGCCTGCGCAGGCTCGTCGACGCGCTACACGGCGCCGGCATCGGGGTGATCCTCGACTGGGTGCCCGCACACTTCCCGAAGGACTCCTGGGCGCTGGCCCGCTTCGATGGGACGCCGCTGTACGAGCACCCCGACCCGCGCCGCGGCGAGCATCCCGATTGGGGCACCTACGTGTTCGACTTCGGGCGCCCCGAGGTGCGGAACTTCCTGGTGGCCAACGCCGTGTACTGGCTCGAGGAGTTCCATGTCGACGGCCTGCGCGTGGACGCCGTCGCCTCGATGCTCTATCTCGACTACTCGCGGACGCCGGGTGAATGGACCCCGAACGTGAGGGGTGGGCGGGAGAACCTTGAGGCCGTCCAGTTCCTGCAGGAGCTCAACGCGACCGTCTACAAGCGGGTCCCCGGCGCGTTCACCGTGGCCGAGGAGTCGACGTCGTGGCCGGGTGTCACGCGTCCGACCGACACCGACGGGCTGGGCTTCGGCTTCAAGTGGAACATGGGCTGGATGCACGACACGTTGCAGTACCTCGCGCACGACCCGGTGCACCGAAGCCACCACCACGGCGAGCTGACCTTCAGCCTCGTGTATGCGCACTCCGAGAACTTCGTGCTGCCGTTGAGTCACGACGAGGTCGTCCACGGCAAGGGCTCACTGCTGCGCAAGATGCCGGGCGACCGTTGGCGCCAGCTCGCCAATCTGCGCGCGCTGTTCGCCTACCAGTGGTCGCATCCCGGTAAGCAGCTGCTGTTCATGGGATCGGAGATGGCCCAGGAGTCCGAGTGGGCCGAGCACCGCGAGCTCGATTGGTGGCTCCTCGACCATTCCGAGCATGCGGGCATCCGTCAGCTCGTGGCCGACCTCAACGCGCTGTACCGGACGACGCCGGCGCTCTGGGAGCAGGACATCTCCCCCGACGGATTCACGTGGATCGAGGCGCACGACGCCGGCCGCAACGCGATCGCGTTCCTACGGTCGAGCTCCGACGGAGACCCCGTGGTGGTCGCGGTGAAAGTCGCCGCGACCACCCACGAGGGCGTCCGTCTGGGTCTGCCCCAGGCCGGTGTGTGGCGCGAGGTGCTCAACACCGACGCGACCACCTACGGCGGCAGCGGTGCGGGCAACCTGGGTCAGGTCGTCGCCGAAGACGAGCCCTGGCAGGGACAGCCGGCGTCGGCGAGCGTCGTGCTACCGCCGCTGGCCGCGGTCTGGCTCACCCCCGCCCCCTAGCGCGAGCGGTCACCTCTCACGCTCGAACCGTCAGTTTCCGACGGTAAAGCGCTTTCGCGAGTGGCGCGGCTGCGCGATTTCGTCGACAAAAGCGAGCGCGAAGTCGGCACCCGAGATAGACGACGTGCCGTCCTCCTGGGACACCAGCACATCGCCACCGATGCGATAGGAGCCAGTCCGCTCGCCCGCGGCCCAGGCGCCGAACACGGCAGCCGGGCTGACGTAGAACCAGTCCAGGCCGTCGGTCTCCTTGCGCAGCCGCTCGAGGATGTTCGCGTGCGCCGATGCCTCCGGGAAGTACTCCGCCGGGAAGTCCGCGGTGTCGACCAGTCGCGGACCGCCCTCGCTCACCAGCGAGCTGCCCGCGCCACCGACGAAGGCAAGCCGGGTGCCGTGCTCGCGCGCGGCGGCGACGAGGGTGTCGTAGCTGTCGGCCAAGGACGGCTCACCAGTGGCGTGCAGGGCGATGACCACAACGTCCGACGACGCGGCGAGCGAACCCACCAGCGAGGCGTCATCCACGCTGCCCTGTCGGTACTCGACGCCGTCGACGGGCTCCGCCGGTGCGTTGCGCGCGATGGCCTTCACGTCGAAGCCTCGCGAGATCGCCTCACGAGCGATCGCCGATCCCGCGTATCCCGTACCGCCCCAGATGCCTACTGTCGTCATGCCCATCTCTCCGATCCATTGATTGAAAGTTCAATCACGGAACCAGACGAGGTCGGCGATTATTCCGAGTTCGTGAAAACTGACCGCTCGAGCGTGAGAAGTGACCGCTCGGCTAGTGGATCGGGAGGACGTAGCCGCGCTTGATGATCGTGCGAACCAGCTGGTGCGGCGCGATCGACTCGCGCAGTCGAGCGACGGCGACCTCGGCCGAGTGGGGGTCGTTCGACTCCCCCGGCAACGCGTGGAGCAATGCCTCGCGCGACACGACCCGGCCGGGTTCCCGCGCAAGCCGACGCAGCACCGCAAGGCCGTTCGGCGACAACGACAGCGGCCGATGATCGAGCGTCGCCTCGGAGGCGCGGATGCGCAGCGCACCCTCAGGTGTGTCCAGCACCGGCGTCTCGTCACCGAGCCGCATGATCACCTGCCGAACCAGTGCGCCCATCCTCGACCGCTCCGGGTAGCTCGGCATCATGCCCGCCGTCGCGAGCGGCGAGGCCGTGGTCGGTCCCACGGCCGCGATCATCAGCCGCGAGTCGACCGACTGGTCGCGCACGATCTCGGTGAGCCCCTGCGCATCGAGCTCAGCCAGGAAGGCTGAGGCGCCGGGAGCGGACGTGAACACCACGGCGTCGAACTCCCCTGCGGCGACAGCGAGACAAGCCTCGGTCACCGCCGCGGGGTTCGGCGGCGGTCCCCAGCGATAGACCTGCAGCGAGATGACCTCAGCACCCGCCGCGACCAGCTTGCCCTCGAACGCCGGGTCACCGGCCCCGTGGTGCTGGATCGCGATGCGATCGCCCTGGACACCCTCGGCCAGGAGCAGGTCCATGATCTCGACCGACGTCTCCGACTCGGCCACCCAATCCGCCCTGAGTCCCACCGCCTGCAGAGCCCCTCGCGCCTTGGGTCCGCGCGCGATCAGACGCACCGACTCCAGGACGCGCAACAGGTCGTCGTCGAGTCCAGCCGCTGCGGCGATGTCGAGCCAGCAGCGAAACCCGATCGCCGTAGTGACGACCAGTGCGTCAAGACCAGCCGCGATGATCTCCTGGGTCTGCCGTACCAGCGTCTGCTCGTCGATGTCAGCCACGACGCCCAGCGTCGGCGTCACCGTCACGCTGGCACCCCGTCGCTCCAACGCGCCTGCGAGCTCCTCGGAGCGGCGCTGGGCCGTTACCAGGATGCGTGCGCCAGCGAGTACCGGCGCGAGGTCGTTCATCTGAGGACTCCGTTCACCGTCACCTACGCCGAGGCCAGCGCAGGCGATTCGGCCTCTACGTACACGACACCACCAGCGACCCAGGTTCGGTAGACCGGAAGGCGAAGTTCCGGGCGGGTCAGGCACTCGCCGGTCGCGAGGTCGTAGACGTCCTTGTACATAGGAGACGCGACCGTATCGCGCTGCCCCTGGGGCGTCATGACCGATCCCACGATGCCGCGCGCCATCACGTTGGCGTCGCACGCGGGGTCCTTATGTCCGACGGCGTAGACGAAGTCCGTGGCGGATCCGTCCTCGGCCGTTCCCGTGATCCGGAACAGGGCGACCTGCACGTCACCGACGAGCACCGCGACGCCACGCTCGGGAATCAGCTGTCGTCGCGTGCACACACCGGTCCAGTTCGCGCTCATCTCCGTACCTCCAAGGTCGCTCCTGCAATGAGTGGTCGTTCTTCGGGCCGAGCAGGTCGGCGCTGGCCGCGCTCGTCGACGTAGGCGAGATCGGGGTCCGATACCTCCGGCGCATTCAGGAACGAGGTGAACTGCTGCAGCTTCACCGGGTCGCGCAGCGTGGCCGCCCACTCGTCCTGGTAGTTCTCGACGTGCATCGCCATGGCCGCGTCGAGGTCTGCGCAGATGCCGAGCGCGTCGTCCATGATCACCGCGCGGATCGCCTCGAGCCCGCCCTCGTACTCCTCGACCCAGGGGGCCGTGCGCTGCAGCCGATCTGCGGTGCGGACGTAATACATCATGAAGCGGTCGATGTAGGTGATGAGGTCTTCCTTGCTGAGGTCCTCCGCGATCAGCTGCGCGTGCTTCGGCGTGAGACCACCGTTGCCGCCCACGTAGAGGTTCCAGCCGAGCTCGGTGGCGATCACGCCGATGTCCTTGCCGCGAGCTTCGGCGCATTCGCGCGCACAGCCGGAGACCGCCAGCTTCAGCTTGTGAGGCGAGCGCAGCCCGCGGTAGCGCAACTCCAGCTCGATGGCCAGACCGACCGAGTCCTGCTGGCCGTAGCGGCACCACGTCGAGCCCACACACGACTTCACCGTTCGCAGCGACTTGCCATACGCGTGACCGGACTCGAAGCCGGCGTCGACCAAGCGCTTCCAGATCGCCGGCAGCTCCTCGAGACGAGCACCGAAGAGATCGATCCGCTGACCGCCGGTGATCTTCGTGTAGAGCCCGAAATCCTCCGCAACCCGCCCGATCGCGATCAGGCCGGCGGGCGTGATCTCGCCACCGGGAATCCGCGGGACCACCGAGTAGGTGCCGTCCTTCTGCAGGTTGGCCATCACGTGGTCGTTCGTGTCCTGAAGTCGGGCCTGGTCGGTATCCATCACGTGGCCCGTGCCGAGGGACGCCAGAATCGAGGCGACCACGGGACGGCAGATGTCGCAACCGCGACCCTTGCCATGTTGCGCGATGATCTCGGAGAAGTTGCGGAGCCCGGTGACGGTGATGATGTCGAACAGCTGGGCGCGGCTGACATCGAAGTGCTCGCAGAGGACGTTGCGGACCTCGATGCCGGACTTCTCCAGCTCCTTGATCATCAGCTTCTTCACGATCGGGAGGCAGGCGCCACAACTGGTCCCGGCCTTGGTGCACGCCTTCACGCCGGCCAGATCCGTGCAACCCTCGTCGGTCACCGAGCAGCGGATCTGACCGGCCGACACGTTGTTGCACGAGCAGACCGCGGCCGCGTCGGGCAGCTCCAGCCCCTCGAGTGCGGCGCCGTCGGATTCCGGAAGCAGGAACTGGTTGGGGTCGACACCGAGCTCTGCGCCCACCATCGGGCGCAGGATCGAGTAGGCGGCGGCATCCCCGACGAGGATGCCGCCCAGCAGGGTCTTGGCATCGTCGGAGACCACGAGCTTCTTGTAGACACCGGCGACCGGGTCTGCGTACGTCACCGCGAGGCTGCCGGGCGTTGCGCCGAACGCGTCGCCGAAGGACGCCACATCGACACCGAGCAGCTTGAGCTTGGTGCTCACGTCAGCACCAGGGAAGGTGGCCTCACCACCGACCAGGCGGTCGGCAACGACCTCCGCCATCGTGTTGCCCGGCCCGACCAGACCCCAGCAGCGCCCCTGGATGCAGGCGACCTCACCGATCGCATAGACACCGGGCTCCGGTGTCTCGCAGGCATCGTCGACGACGACGCCACCACGCTCGCCCATCACGAGCCCCGCTTCGCGAGCCAGCTCGTCGCGTGGCCGGACGCCGGTCGCGAACACCACCACGTCCGCCTGCACCCGAGTGCCGTCGTTGAACTCCATCTCCGCGACGGTGCCCAGGTCGCCGGCGTGCAAGGCCGCGGTGCCCGTCGAGGTTCGCACCTCAACACCCAGACCCTCGATGATCCGGCGCAGCGACTCGCCACCACCGTCATCAACCTGCATCGGCATCAGGCGGTCGGCGAACTCGACGACCGTCGTCTGTACGCCGAGTCCGGTGAGAGCACCCGCAGCCTCGAGCCCGAGCAGACCGCCACCGACGACGACGCCGCGCGTCCCTTCACCCAACTTCGTCGCCCAGTCCTCGATGGCCTGGACGTCCTCGATGGTCCGGTAGACGAAGGCGCCCGGAAGATCGGCGCCGGAAACGGGAGGCACCATCGCGTACGAGCCGGTCGCCAGGACGATCGCGTCGTAGGACGTGGTCGCGTCGCCGACCGTCACCGTCTTGGTCTTGGCGTCGATGCCCGACACCATCGCGCCGATATGCAGGTTGATCGCGGAGTGATCCCAGAGCGATGCGTCGCCGAGCAACAGGTCATCGGGCGTCTTGCCGGCGAAGTAGGACGTCAAGGCGACCCGGTCGTAGGGCGCGCGGGGCTCCTCGCAGAACAGGTGGATGTCCCACTGTCCGTCGGTGTCGCGATCACGCAAGGCCTCGATGAAACGGTGGCCCACCATCCCGCCGCCGATGACTGCCACGCTTTGCTTCCGAGTCATGCGGAAACGTTAGAAAGCCAAGATTTCCGTTCGTGGCCTGAATGTTTCAGGCATGCAACGCCTTGTGCAATCCGCCTCGGGCCTCCTTGTGAAGGCGGCGAAGGACAGCGCGACCGACCAGGCCGCCCAAGCAGAATTGGCCCTTGACGCGCCGAAAAGGAAACACACAGCGGTTCTTCCCCCGGACCTGTGTCCTGAGTAATGTCGCGAACGGCTGAGAACACACTCTCAGCGGGGAGTCAAATGTGCCGGCCGCTCCTTGTGGGTGACGGCGAGAACAAAAGGGGTTCACCTTGTTCGCAAAGACCAGTTACCGCGTTCTGGCGGTCACCGCGGCGAGCGCACTCGCTCTGACCGCATGTGGCACGACCAACTCCAACTCGTCGGGGAACCCGACGGGAGGCTCATCCAGTGCCGGCTGCACGCACAACATTGCCTACCTCGGCGCCGCAACGGGTCCCAATGGCGCTCTCGGCCAGAACATGATCGGTGGCATCAAGCTGGCGCTCTCCAAGTACAACAAGTCCCACGCCAGCGCCAAGGTGTGCCTGAAG
The DNA here is from genome assembly GCA_051961575.1 of Marmoricola sp. Classification (GTDB taxonomy): domain Bacteria; phylum Actinomycetota; class Actinomycetes; order Propionibacteriales; family Nocardioidaceae; genus Marmoricola. Next base: position 6,946 of record JBQCDC010000041.1, on the reverse strand, counting down.
ACCTTCGACTCGCAGGGCGACAAGACGCAGGCTGCGACGCTCGCGCCGCAGATCGTCCACGACGCCTCGATCGTCGCGCTCATCGGCCCCGGCTTCTCGGGAGAGTCCAAGGCCACCGGAGCCACCTTCTTCCAGGCTGGCCTTCCGTCGATCTCCCCGTCCGCGACCAACGTCACGCTGACACAGAACGGCTGGACCACCTGGCACCGAGTGATCGGTAACGATGCGGCGCAGGGTGCTGCGGACGGCAAGTACATCCTCAACAAGTTGAAGGCCAAGAAGGTCATCGTGATCCAGGACGACTCCGACTACGGCATCGGCTTGGCGACGGTGGTCAAGAGCACGCTGGGCAGCGCGGTCGTCGCGACCGACAAGGTGTCCACCGGCCAGACCGACTTCTCTGCCACGGTCAGCCACGTCCAGAGTTCCGGTGCCACCGTGCTCTTCTATGGCGGCTACTACGCCGAGTCCGGGCTTCTCGCCAAGCAGCTTCGCCAGGCGGGCTGGAAGGGAACGTTCGTCTCCGGAGACGGCTCGGAGGACCCGAAGTTCGTGAGCACTGCGGGCGCCTCGGCTGCCAATGGCGCACTGCTGTCGGCTCCTGCTGGTCCGGCACCGGCCTCGTTCAATACCGAGTACCAGGCACTGATCGGTAGCCCGGCGGGTCTGTACTCGACTCAGGCCTACGACGCGACCAACATCGTCCTGGCTGGACTGGAGGCCGGTAAGACGAGCCACTCTGACCTGAACAGCTTCATCGGTAGCTACACGGGCCAAGGCATCAGCGGGCCGATCGCGTTCGACTCCAAGGGAGACATCAAGCAGTCGGTGATCTACATGTACACCGTCAAGAACGGCGTTCTCGACGTCGCTCACCCGACGGCGATCAGCTGATCTGATTCGGTCACTCGATGCATGAACGCGGCCGGGGACACCTACACCCCGGCCGCGTTCGCGTCTTAAGGAGACGTGTGTGCACACCTTTGTGAATGAGTTCTGGGGACTGACCATCACAGGACTCGCGGTCGGGTCCATCTACGCCTTGGTCGCTCTCGGCTACACGATGGTCTACGGCGTGCTTCAGCTGATCAACTTCGCCCACTCCGAGGTCTTCATGTTCGGGACCTTCGCGATGGCGTGGGTCTTCATGTTCGTCTTCGGCCCGAACTCGGTCGACAAGTCGCTCGGAGACATCGCGGGAACCCTGATACTTGCGCTGGTAGTGGCGATGCTCACCTCAGGGGTTGTTGCGCTGGTCCTCGAACGCGTGGCCTACAGACCCCTGATCAAGCGCAAAGCTCCCAAACTGGTGGCGTTGATCTCGGCGATCGGCGCGTCTTTCGCACTCTCGGAAGCGATGGGCCTGCGCGACAAGTTTGCCGATGTGTTCGGGCTCAAGGACAAACTGTCCAACTACGTCAGCAGTCCGCGCGACGTCTACAACAACCCGATCGTGATCAAACCTCAGACGGTGTTCCACGTCTGGAACTACGGGGTCACCGACATCGACATCCTCGTCATCGTGTCGGCCCTGCTGATGATGGTGATTCTCGACCAGTTCGTGCGCCGGTCGCGTCTGGGCCGTGGGATCCGCGCGTTCGCGCAGGATCCCGAGACAGCTGCCCTGATGGGCGTGAACTCGACCCGCGTCATCCAGCTGACGTTCCTCATCGGCGGTCTCATGGCCGGAGCTGCCGCGACGCTCTACATGGTGCGGATCGGCTCGACCCGCCAGAGTGCGGGCTTCATCTTCGGCGTCAAGGCGTTCACCGCCGCGGTCATGGGAGGTATCGGAAACCTCCGAGGAGCCCTGCTGGGTGGTCTGATCCTTGGCGTAGCCGAGAACTGGGGCAGTGCCTTCTTCGGCGACAGTTGGAAGGACGTGGTGTCCTTCGTCCTCCTCGTGGCGATTCTGCTGGTCCGACCTTCCGGCATCCTCGGCGAGGCCCTAGGGAAGGCGCGCGCATGATCACCGCCCTCCGTTTGTTCGTATCCCGCGTGCTCCCCAGGCTTGCGAACCTCCCGAAGCCTGCGCGAGTAGCTCTCATCGTCCTCGCGGTCGTCCTCGTCTTCGCTCTTCCCATCCTCAATCCACCGGGGATCAGCACGCCGGACAGCGACTTCGCCAGCGTTCTCTTCGATTCAGCGATCTATGCGTTGGCCGCACTCGGCCTGAACATCGTGATCGGCTACGCCGGGCTGCTCGACCTCGGCTACGTCGGCTTCTATGCCACGGGCGCCTATACGACTGCCGTGCTGACCACCTACCACTGGCACTGGCCGTTCCTGCTCGCACTGCCGATCGCGATCCTGGTCACGATCGTCGCGGGTGTCGTCCTGGGCGCGCCGACGCTGCGGGTGCGCGGAGACTATCTGGCGATCGTCACCCTGGGCTTCGGAGAGATCATCCGACTGGTCGCGGTGAACAGTTCCTGGCTGGGGCAAGCCGCGGGAATCTCGAACATCCCACCCCCACCGACCATCGGCTCGAACCCCCCAGGCCCGGATGGCGGCCTCTTCTCGATCCCACACCTGAACTGGAATACCTTTCCGCCGCTCTTCGACACCGGCAACGAGACGCACGTCCTGAAGTTCGGCGTCCTCGATGCCACGCCGTACTACTGGCTGGCGCTGGTCGCCATCCTGATCGTCCTGTGGGCCGATATCCGCATCAAGCGGACTCGAGTGGGCCGTGCCTGGGAAGCCACTCGCGAGGATGAGGACGCCGCCGAGATCATGGGCGTGCCTACGTTCAAGTTCAAGCTGCTCGCCTTTGGCATGGGCGCCGCGATCGGCGGACTCTCGGGCTCGCTCTTCGCGACGCGCATCAGCTTCATCAGCCCCGACAGCTTCGTGATCATCCTCAGTGAGCTCTTCGTGGCGGCCGTCATCATTGGCGGTGCCGGCAACCGGTGGGGCGCGCTCGCGGGAGGCGCGGTGATCGCCTACCTGCCAGAACGGTTCCGCTCGTTCAGTGATTGGCGCATCCTCGTGTTCGGCCTGGCGATGATGGCACTGGCCGTCTGGCGCCCCCAGGGCATCTTCCCACCGCGCGGGCCGAGACGCATCGAGGTGGAGACCGTCGAGGAGAACGAGGAGGGTATGTATGTCTGACACGACCCCGCTCCTCGAGCTGGACGACGTCACGATGGAGTTCGGCGGCCTCACCGCGCTCGACCATGTCAGCTTCGACATCAAGCCGGGCGAGATCCTCGGGCTGATCGGCCCCAACGGCGCCGGGAAGACCACCTGCTTCAACGTGATGACCGGCGTCTACCGGGCTACGTCCGGCGAAGTGCGCTTCGAAGGTCAACCCCTTGGAACGCGCAAGCGGTACGAGATCACGAAGCTCGGCATAGCCCGCACCTTCCAGAACGTTCGCCTCTTCAAGTCGATGACCGCACTTGAGAACGTGAAGGTCGGCGCCGACATCCACAGCAACAGCGGGATATTCAGCGCTCTGCTGCGGACCCCGGGCCTGCGGAAAGCCGAGGAAGAGGCGGAGGCAACCGCCAAGGAGTTGCTCGACTTCGTGGGAGTCGGTCGGCGAAAGAACGACGTCGCCTCCAGCCTTCCCTACGGTGACCAGCGCCGCGTCGAGATCGCTCGCGCTCTGGCGACCGGGCCCAAGCTCCTCTGCCTCGACGAGCCGGCCGCCGGCTTCAACCCCGCCGAGAAGCAGCGGCTCATGGAGCTGATACGCAAGGTGCGCGATCGCGGCTACACCGTGCTCGTGATCGAGCACGACATGCGGCTGGTGATGGGGGTGACCGACCGCATCGTGGTGCTCGAGTTCGGTCGCAAGATCGCCGAGGGCACACCCGCAGAGATCCGCGAGAATCCCGCCGTGATCGCCGCCTACCTGGGAGTCGACGATGCTTCTTGAGATCAAGGACCTCAAGGTCGCCTACGGCCACATCGAGGCGATCCGCGGAATCAGCTTCGGTGTCGAGGAAGGATCGATCACCACCCTGATCGGCGCGAACGGCGCCGGCAAGACGACCACCTTGAAGACGATATCCGGGCTGCTCAAGGTGCACTCCGGTTCGATCACGTTCGAGGGCAGGAACATCACCAAGGTGCCGCCGCACGAGCGCGTCACCTTGGGGTTGAGCCAGTCCCCTGAAGGACGCGGCTGCTTCCCGGGCATGACCGTGCGCGAGAACCTCGATATGGGCACCTACGCTCGCAAGGACCGGCGAACCAGTGCCGTGCGCGAGGACCTTGACCGCGTGCTCGAGCTCTTCCCACGCCTGAACGAGCGGCTCAGCCAAAGCGCGGGGACGCTGTCCGGCGGCGAGCAACAGATGGTCGCCATCGGCCGCGCGCTGATGGCCCGACCACGCCTGCTACTCCTCGACGAGCCCTCCATCGGGCTGGCGCCGATGATCATCGCTCAGATCTTCAAGATCATCGCCGAGATCAAGGAGCAGGGCACCACCGTGCTCCTCGTGGAGCAGAACGCCTCTCGAGCGCTGAAGGTCGCCGACAATGCGCACGTGCTCGAGACCGGCGAGATCGTGAAGTCGGGCAGCGGCAGCGAACTCGCGGACGATCCGGCGGTGCGGGCGGCTTACCTCGGCGGCTAGGCACTGACCGGTGAGGTGCTGTCGCTGGTGTTGAGCCAGTCGACGAGCCCGCACACGGCTTCGGTGCAGCCGCCACACCCGGTGGTCGCCCGAGTCGCGCTGGCCACCTTCTGCACGCTGTCCGCGCCGCTCTCCCAGGCATGGACGATGTCGTTCTTGGTGACGGTGTTGCAGCGGCAGACCGTGGTCCCGCCGGGCATGTGGAAGGGCGAGACCGCCTCGGCCTTGGCCTCGGGTGCCAGGAGGGTGAACGGGTCAGGGGGCAGCGGTGTGCGCCGCTCGAAGTGCACCGTGAGCGATGGGGACAGCTCCGGCATTCCGACGCACGTGACGCCGATCAGCTCCTCGTCGGAGAGGACCAGCTCCACGTGGCGTCCGGACGAAGGGTCCGAGAGCGTGATCACGCGCTGACCCTCGGAGGCGTTGCTCGCGCGGACGCCCATCGTGACCAAGTCGATGCCGGCGGCTTTGAGCTTGACGATTTCTGGAGCTGGGTCCGATTTCGTGACGCCGCTTTGCGGCTCCTCAATCTCCGGGAAGCCTCGCAAGCGAGCAGCCAGCTCCTCGGCCTGCCGCCACCCAGGCGCCAACAGGCCGGTCATTCCCGAGGGCGGCTGCGCGCAGTCACCTACGGCGAAGATGTTGGGGTCGTCGGTGGCCAGGTCCTCGCCGACCACGATCCCACGATCGACCTGAAGCCCCGCCGCCTCTGCCAGCCCGACCCGCGCGCGAATGCCACACGAGAGCAACAGCAGGTCTGCGGCCAGCACCGAGTCGTCGGTCAGACGCACCGCGACGGTCTCGCCGTAGGCCGAGATCACCTCGGCCACGCTGACGCCGAGTCGCACATCGATATCGAGGCTGCGCAGCGCCGCGGTGAGCGCGCCCGCCGCCGCTTCATCCAGTTGGGTCACCATCGGGCGGTCAGCGAGGTCGAGCACTGTGACCGGAACACCCCGACGCCGCAGGCCGCAAGCCGCCTCGAGCCCGAGCAGCCCACCGCCGACGACCACCGCGTGCTTGGCGTTGACCGCCCGTGCGGTCACGTCACGGCAGTCATCCCAGGTGCGCAGCACGTGGACGTGCTTCGGGTTCTCTTCGAGCCCGGTGATGGGCGGCACGAAGGCGCGCGCTCCGGTCGCGAGCACGAGCTTGTCGTACCGAACCGCGCCGCCGTCAGCGAGAAGGACCTTCTGCTCGGCACGATCGATCCCGACCGCGCTCGAGCCCCGCCGGATCTGCACCGACGGGTGCGGCTCCGGCAGCGTCAGCGAGTTGAGGTCGGCCCGCCCAGCGAGCACCTCCGACAGCAGGATCCGGTTGTACGGGCGGTACTCCTCCTCGCCGATGAGGTGCACCTCGAAGTTCGGGTCGGTCGCGACCTCCTCCGCCATGCGGTGACCCACCATGCCCGCACCCACGATCACCAGCTGCTCCGTCATCGACCCACTCCTTTGCTGATCTGAACGGCGCACACCTTGAACTCCGGCATTCCCGAGATCGGGTCGGTCGCATCGTTGGTGGCGAGATTCGCGCTGCCCTCACCCGGCCAGTGGAAGGGCACAAAGACGGTGTCCGGCCTGATGCTGCGCGAGATGCGAGCCGCCGCGACCACCGTCCCTCGAGCCGAGGTCACCTCGACCAGGTCGCCATCATCGACGCGATGGCGCTGAGCCAGGCTTGGATGCAGCTCGATGAACGCCTCCGGCGCCGCCTTCATGAGCTCGCCGACACGGCGTGTCTGCGCGCCTGACTGATATTGCGTCAGCACGCGTCCGGTCACCAGGTACAGGGGTGCGTCGGGCCGGAGGTCGTCGGCCGGACGGCCCGGGCCCACCGGAATCATCCGCGCCTTGCCGTCTGCGTGCCCGAAGCGGTCACGAAGCACGTGCGGCGTGCTGTCCCCACCGGCTCGAACCGGCCAGTGATAGGCCGACCCCTCGTCCAGACGCTCGTGCGAGAGCCCCGAGTAGTCAGCCTTGCCTCCAGCACTCGCGCGTGCGAGCTCGTCGAACACCTCGGCCGGATCGGTCGAGAACGTGCCCGGAGCACCGAGCCGAGCCGCGAGGTCCGCGAAGATCTCGAGCTCACTGCGCACCCCGGCCGGCGGATCGATCGCCTTGCGGCGACGCAGGATCCGTCCTTCCAGGCTCGTCATGGTGCCCTCTTCCTCCGCCCACTGGGTCACTGGAAGAACGACGTGCGCATAGGCGGTGGTCTCGCTCGGGACGAAGTCGCAGACCACCACGAGGTCGAGCGCGGCGATGCGTTGTTGTACGGCTCGGGCATCCGGCGCGCTGACGACCGGGTTCGCGCCGTGCACGAACAGCCCGCGCACCTCGCCGCCGAGCTTGGCG
>JBQCDC010000040.1:0-5688 GCA_051961575.1 Marmoricola sp. | reverse complement strand
GGGCAGCTTCAGGTCGAGGTTCGGTTCCTGCAGACCGCCGTCGACCTCGAGGACCTTGCCGGTGAGGAACGAGCCCGCCTGGCTGGCCAGGTAGACGACCGCGGCGGCGATATCGTCTGTGCTGCCGATGCGCTGGAGTGGCGTCAGCCGCTCGAGCTCGGCCTTGGTGGCCTCGTCCTGGGTCACGAACTCCAGCGCGCTGGTCTGCACCGATCCGACAGCGATCGCGTTGACGCGGATGTGCGGGCTGAGGTCGCGAGCGGCGAGGCGGCTGTAGTGCGCCAGCGCGGCCTTCGCCGTGCCATACGCGAGGTAGCCGCGACCGGCGAGGCGACCGACCGCCGACGAGATGTTGATGACCGATCCGCCGCCGACGGCGAGCATGTGCGGAACGGCGGCGCGGGTCAGCGCATGCGCGGTACTGACGTTGAAGTGGAAAGACTCTTCCAGGTACGCGTTGTCGGTGTCGAGCAGCGCGTTGGGGATCGTGCCGCCGACGTTGTTCACGACGATGTCGAGACGGCCCAACTCGGCTTGAGCGACGTGGGCGAGGTCGGCCGTAGCGTCGAGATCGGACAGGTCGGCGGGAACCACGATCGCCTTACGGCCCAGCCCTCGGATCTGCTCAGCCACCTTCTCGAGCTGGCTGGCATGGCGCGCCGAGATCACGACATCAGCTCCGGCCTCGGCCAGAGCGATCGCACTGGCGGCCCCGATTCCGCGGCCCGCGCCCGTTACGACAGCGGCGCGTCCCGGCACCGCGAAGAGGTCCAGGATCATTTCGGAACTGTAACAGGTTCTAGTTTTGGCAGACTAGGGCTGGGAGAGCTAGGAACGGACCTGCTTCTCGGCCGCGCTGACAGGCATCGACGCCGGGAGTTTGTCGTCGAGCTTGCCGTTGTAGACCCAAGCGTCGCCTGCGAGGCGATACGAAACGGGGCCCATGATGCCGTAGCGATCGGGGGCTGGCTCGATATCTGCGGGCCTGACGAACAGCAGGTAGCGCTGGCCCTCCACGAGAGGCGCGTCCCGCGGGTCATCCTCCTGCAGCTGCGACACCGTCACCGTTGACCGGCTCAACTTCCCCCACACAACCTTGGTGACGGTGAATGGCGTGCGCACCACGGGAATGTCCTTGAAGAGGCCGGAGCGAACAAGCTCAGTCACCGGCACTCCGGCAATGCCCATCACGACGGCCGTCGATGTCGCCCGAACCTCCGCGAACGATCGGAAGGCGCGCATGCGATCGATGACCACGTGCTTCCCATCCCGAGCGGTTGCCGAGTGATGGGCGGACGGGGAGGTGTCGTTCGATCCGCCGCAGCCTGCCAACACCAGGCTCAGCGCTCCTCCGAGGACCACCACTCCGGCCCCCCGACGACGCCCCGTCACGGCCCCGCCACCTGATTGCGCGCGGTATCTAATTGATCGTTCCTACGTCTTTTCACGTTGCCCCCAACGTCGACTGTTCCGATTGAAGATACACACAACTTGTTGTGCGTGCTAGCAGACAGCCACCTCCCTGTGCACAAGTACCGACCCAGCCGGGTGTGTATGAGCTCCTTAAAGCCCGAGCGCGTACCGAAGCCCGATGCCCACCCGCGCCATGGTCGCGGGTGTCAACGCCGTGACCCGGTCACCGAGTCGATCCGAGAAGACCTGCTCAAGGTCGTCGCAGAGCACCTGCCCGACCACGCCGTCGTCAGGGCCAAGATCGACTCGCGTTGGCATCGACTTCACCGTTGTAGTGATGCGCGCTGCCAGGACTGTGTCGAGCGCGCGATTGCGCGGGTTGTTGCTGACGACGAGCCAGGGCTTCGCCCCGAAGCCCAGGTCCATCCAATAGACGACACCGCGGACCGGTGCCTCAGTCACGTCGCCGTGCCTCGCGACGCCGCAGGTCTTCCGTCAGAACAGAACGCTCGGTGTCATACATACCGAGCTCGACGGCCATGTCCGCGTACGCGACGTCCAACATCCGCTCGCGGACGGCGGCGGATCCCACGCGGATCAGGGCACGGACGACTGACGCCTCGCTACTGAGGTCGACGCCCCCGAGCTCGGCGAGGACGTCCCGCCCGGGACCTTGAACGGAGAACTCCTCGACCGCCGCTTCCTCGAGAGGATCGAGCGTTACGCTCGTTCGCTTTGCCATGCACCAAATCTAACACCATGATGTGATGCAAACTCTGATGCAGAGCCGAGAACTGACGGCTCTCGCTACTTGGCGCCGAACACCGTCCTCACACCCGCATCGAAGACCCGCGTGGGGAGCAGGTCCACGCTCGTGCGAATCATCCGAGCGCCCTTACCCACCGGAATCACCGCAGCAGGTCGGCGCTTGGTGGCAGCCTTCACGATCGCCTTGCCGACCACGTCAGGCCCCACCGAGCGCGACGGCACGTCGAAGCTTTCCAGTACCTTGTGCGCCCGCTCCGCGAAGGGCCCGTAAGCCGTCTCTCCGGACCTCTCGAGGATCGAGTCGCGCGCGATGGTGTTCCACTCGGTGATGACGCCGGCCGGCGCGATGATCACGACGTCGATACCGAAGGGTGCGACCTCGATGCGCAGCGAGTTCGAGAGACCCTCCACCGCGTACTTCGTCGCGTGGTACCAAGCGCCGAACGGCTCATACAGACGCCCGCCGACACTGGAGACGTTGATGATCCGGCCGCTCTTCTGCTCGCGCATCATCGGCAGTGCCAGCTGGGTGAGCCGGGCCAGGCCGAACACGTTGACCTCGAACTGGCGTCGAGCCTCGTCCAATGGCACGTCTTCCACAGATCCGTAGGAGCCGTAGCCCGCGTTGTTCACCAGGACGTCGAGCCGACCCTGCTCGCTCTTGATCTTCTCGATGCAGGCGACCATCGAGGCATCGTCGGTCACGTCGAGCGCGACCACGTGTGCGCCGGCAGCGCCGAGGTCGGCCATCCGCTCCACGCGCCGAGCGGCGACGTAGACCACGAAGCCCTCCTTCAGAAGGCCATGGGCAGCAGACTCGCCGATTCCGGACGATGCGCCGGTGACCAGCGCGACTTTGGGTGACGTCATGCGCTCACGCTAGACGGATTACTCGCGGCTGAGCAGCCCCTCCAGCACGTCGACTGCGTCACTCAGGCGCGCGAGATCGACGTCGCCCTCGACGTCGATGAGCTCCAGGAGCCGCCGCGCACGCTCCTTGCGCGCGTCTCGCAGAGCCTTCGATCCGGCCGCTGTTGCCCGAACCAGAACGGCCCGCCCGTCCTGAGGATCCGTCTCACGGACGACGAACCCGCGAGCCTCCAGCTCTGCCACGGCACGCGTGGCCGACGGCGCCGCTACGCCTTCGATGCGCGCCAGGTCGCTGGGCCGCAGCCCATCGGCATCGGCGACCGTCGCGAGCGCCGAGACCAGCCCGACGCTCATCCCGGCGTTGGCGGGTCGGATCCGGCGGTTCAGCGCACCCAGCGCCAACGACAGCCGTCCGGCGATGTCGGCGCGGGTCCCCGTCGAAACAGTGGCCGTCATGCCGCCACCTTCTCCGGCTCCGCCTCCAGGGACTCACCCGGGTGCACGAAGTGCTCGCCGATGACGTACGAGGCGATGGCGGCGATCACCGACATGACGGCCGCAGCCACGAACACCTCGACCAGGCCGTCGTGGAACGGACCCGAGATGAGGTGCGGGAAGAACTCCTTGCCGAGCAGCGGACTGCCGGCGGACACGTGCGTGCCGACGGCGTCGAGCATGTTCTGGATCGGGTTGAAGCCCAGGAACGCCGAGAACAGGCTGCCCAGTCCCGCCCCCGGGGACTGGGAGATCGTGGTGGCCGCGGCGCTGGAGACGCCGTGGCTGGTCAGTCCGCTGTAGAGCGCGGACGGAAGCGACGCGGCGAGGCCCGCAACCATGAGCGAGAAGAAGATGCCGATCGACAGCGACGAGCCGCCGTTGAGCACGGTGCCCGCCATGCCCGAGGCCGATCCGCGTTGGTTGGCGGGAACGCTGTTCATGATCGCGGTGCGGTTCGGCGCGGAGAACATGCCCGAGCCGATGCCGTTGAGGAACGTGATCAGCACGAACCAGCCATAGCTGAAGTTCACCGGGATGATCAGCAGCGCGACGAATGAGGCCGCCACGAGCAGCATGCCCGCGGTGCTGAACCAACGTGCCCCGAAGCGGTCCGAGAGCGCACCGCAGACGGGCCCGGCGATGAGGAAGCCGATGGTCAACGGCAGCAGGTAGATGCCTGCCCACAGGGGTGTCGAGTCGTAGGAGTAGCCGTGCAGCGGAAGCCAGATGCCCTGCAGCCAGATGATCAGCATGAACTGCATGCCACCGCGGCCGATGGCCGCAAGCAAGCCCGCGAGGTTGGCCATGGCGTAAGGACGAATGCGGAAGAGCCGCATCTCGAACATCGGCGACTCGGTGCGCAGCTCGATGAAGACGAACACGACGAGCAGCGCGATGCCGCCGACGATGCCGGAGATCACCCACGGGTTGCCCCACCCGGTCGACGCGCCGCCATAGGGCTGGATGCCGTAGGTAATGGCGACCAGCAAGGAAAAGAGCCCGATCCCGAACGTGAGGTTGCCGGGGATGTCCAGCTTGGCGTTCTTGGACGGCGTCCCGGTCTCGTGCAGTGACTTGTAGGACCAGATCGTGCCGATGATGCCGAACGGCACGCTGACGAAGAAGACCGCGCGCCAGTCGATGACGGCCAGCACCCCACCGATGATCAGGCCGAGGAAGCTACCGGCGATGGCCGCGACCTGGTTGATGCCCAGCGCCATGCCGCGCTTGTCGGCGGGGAAGGCGTCGGTGATGATCGCGCTCGAGTTGGCGAAGAGCATCGAGCCACCGATGCCCTGGACGACGCGCCAGCCGATGAGCCACATCGCGCCGGCCCCGTGCAGGAACGGATCGAACGCGAGCGCCACCGAGGCGACCGTGAAGATCACGAAGCCGAGGTTGTAGATCTTCACTCGACCGTAGATGTCGCCGAGCCGCCCGAAGGTCGTGACCAGCACGGCCGACACGAGCATGAAGCCCATCATGATCCAGAGCAGATAGCTGACACTGCCGGAGGCGAGCGGGTCGAGCTTGATGCCGTTGAAGATCTGCGGGAGTGAGATCAACACGATCGACGAGTTGATGGTCGCCATCAACATGCCGAGGGTGGTGTTGCTCAGCGCAACCCACTTGTAGTGCGGGTGGTCCTTGTCGATCCACCCTGCCGTGCTGCGCTTGCTCACGAACCCGCCTTCGATAGTTGCTTGATGTTAAGTAACTATCCCACAGCGTTGCCTATTCCGTCGCCGCGTCTCAAATTCGTTGTAGTTGTACAATCGTTGTATGGCTACAACGGCTTCATCCGGCACCCTCTGGTTGTCGATGGTCACGTTGGTCCGCGACAACCCGTTCCCCCGCGAGCAGACCGAGCAACTGCTCGGCATGCCCTTCAGCCGGTTCCGCGCCCTGCGCCGGATCGAGCAGGCGACCCGCACCCAGCGCGAGCTCGCCGACCTGATGCGCGTCGACGGGTCGGCGATGACCGCGATCGTGCGCGACCTCGTCGATCGCGGGCTCGTCACGCGGACACCGAGCCCTCAGGATCGGCGCTGCAACTTGATCGAGATCACCCCCGCCGGCCGGGAGGCGATGGACCGCGTGCGCGAGTCGAAGCTCGCGCCCACCATGCTCGACGCCCTC
>JBQCDC010000039.1:0-2946 GCA_051961575.1 Marmoricola sp. | reverse complement strand
GGTGTGGCGACGAAGGCGAGCGAGGCCTGGGCGGCGCGCAGCGGCGTCTGTCAGGACTATGCGCACCTGGTGGTCGGCGCGTTGCGGCACATCGGGATCCCGGCGCGATACGTGTCCGGCTATCTGCACCCGAGTACGTCGCCGACGGTCGGACGGGTCGAGGTCGGTGAGAGTCACGCGTGGGTCGAGTGGTGGGTCGGTGAGTGGATCGCACACGACCCGACCAACGACGCCGATGTCACCGACCGCCACATGATCGTCGGCATCGGACGCGACTACGCCGACGTGCCGCCCATCAAAGGCATCGTGGCCGGCTCGCCGGTAGCCGCCGACCTCGCGGTGACCGTCGAGATCACCCGGCTCGCCTGAGCCGGCGGGTGGCGACGCCTGGATGGGCCGGGCAGCCGCGCCTCAGACCGCCCGCGCCTTCGGAGTCGACTGCTCGACCATCGATGCATCGTCGGTGACGACCGGCGACACGATCTCGTCGATGCGCTTCATGGCGTCGTCCGGGATGCGGACGTCGGCTGCCTTCACGTTCTCGACGACCTGCTCGGGACGGGACGCCCCGATGATCGCCGCTGACACGTTGTCGTTCTGCAGCACCCACGCGACAGCCAGTTGGGCAAGCGACAGTCCGAGCTCGTCCGCGACAGGGCGCAGTTCCTGGACGCGAGTCAGAACCTCGTCGGCCATCCACCGCTTGATCATGTTGGCGCCACCCTTGTCATCGGTGGCGCGTGAGCCCTCGGGCGCCGCCTGCCCGGGCAGGTACTTGCCGGTCAGCACGCCTTGCGCGATGGGCGACCACACGACCTGGCCGATGCCGAGCTCGCGACAGGTCGGGACGACTTCGGGTTCGATGATTCGCCAGAGCATCGAGTACTGCGGCTGGCTGGAGACCAGGGAGAAGCCGAGCTGTTTGGCCAGGCCGTGAGCTTCGCGGATCTGGGCGGCGGTCCACTCGCTCACCCCGATGTAGTGGGCCTTGCCCGCATGCACCACGTCGGCGAACGCCTGCATCGTCTCCTCGAGCGGCGTGAACGAGTCGTAGCGATGCGCCTGGTAGAGGTCGACGTAGTCGGTCTGCAGCCGTCGCAGCGAATTGTCGATCGACTCCATGATGTGTTTGCGCGAGAGGCCGGTGTCGTTCTTGCCCTTGGGGTCGGGCCCGACCGGCCAGTACACCTTGGTGAAGATCTCGAGCGACTCGCGCCGCTCACCCTTGAGAGCTGCGCCGAGCACCTCCTCGGCCTTGCCGTTGGCGTACACGTCGGCCGTGTCGAAGCTCGTGATGCCCGAGTCGAGCGCGGCGCGCACGCACTGGGTGGCGGTGTCGTTCTCGACCTGCGAACCGTGCGTGAGCCAGTTGCCGTAGGTGATCGCCGAGATCTGCATGCCGGAGTTGCCGAGGTAGCGGAATTCCATACCTCGATCCTGCCCCGCCCGAAGGCGGCCTCCGCGCCGGGGTCCTCGGGCCGTCCTGGCGCGAAGGAGGAGTCCTTATAACTCCGCGACTATTGGGGAGCGCTGACGTTGCCCGCGTAGTCGATCGCTCGCGCCGTGACCTTGAAGACTCCGACAAGTCCGGCGGTCGAGACGTACCACTGCGAGGTCGCCGTGCCGCAGCCTGCGACGCAGGTGGCGTTGCGGACAAGGCCGGCGCCCGCCCCGACAATCGGGTGGAGTGTGGCCTGAACCGATGCGACGGCCAGGTTGTCATGCACGGCGATCCGGAACCCGCCACCGTTCAACGAGACATACGTGAACGGTGCCGTTGTCACGGTCGGGGGTGTCGTGTCCTTTGCGGCGCAGTCGCCCTGGACGCCGTAGACGTTGATGTGCGGTCCGCCGTAGATGTTGTACCAACCGTGGATTCCGGTCAGCGCCGTGCCACTGTCGCAATCGGCATTGCTCTTGATGGTGGTCTGGTTGCCGATGACGGCCGCGTCGTATGTGCCGCCGGCGCCGGCACAACGAACCGCGAGTGCGTTGATGACCTCGCCGTTCGCGGCCTTGAGCCCGACCGCCAGGTCGGGACGGTTGCACACCGAGTCGCCGACGGCGACGGCATCGCTCGTGTCTCCGACCAGGTCGCCAAGCGTCGGACTGCTGGCGCCGTTGGTGCAGTACGCGGCGAACCCGGTGACTCGCGGGAAGGTGTCCACCCAAACACGCGCGCCCACCACGTAGGACCCGTGCGGACACAGCGAGGCGCCAGCGATACCGTCTCGAGGGATGCGCGGTACGGACGTGTTGCCGAGAAGCGCAGTGGTGGCCGATGCCGCGAACGCTGTCGTCTGTATCAGCACGGCACACGTCGCGAACAGGACGCCGAGCACCGTCAGCACACGCTTCATGATCCACTCCCCCGAAAAATGATCTTGAGGAGCAGACCCTAGGGCTTCGCGAGTGAAGGGAGCGTCAGGAAGATCGACTTTGCTCCCCGTCGCGTTCGCGCTAGCGCCGGAGCAGTTCGATCCTGGCGTGTTCGTCGGCTCGGCGGCTTTGCGAGCCGTCACGCACTGCGATCACCCAGCACAGCGCGAGAGCGGCGACGCAGAGCACGATCCAACCGGCATAGCTCGAATGCACGAGTGCGTGGTACACGCCGACGATTTCACTGACGTACGGGCTCTTGCTCACCGTCAGACCCCCCGACACCTCGGCAGCACTCGCATGACGAGTGCGCATCCCTCACGCATCGAGGACGCTAGGCCTCGCACGTTGCAGAGACCTTTCCGAGAAAGAAATGGCCGCCGGCTGGCCCGTAATTCGGGGGCTGTAGCCCCTCCGCCACTTCCAGGATATGACGCGGGCGGGGGGTTGCGGCAAGGGCCCGTGGGTGCGGCAGACTCTCGCGGTCAACCGCATCGACCGAGGGATTCAGAGTGGCTGCACCGTTGGACGAAGGACCGTTCTTCCATGGCACGATCGCCGACCTGC
>JBQCDC010000038.1:0-3504 GCA_051961575.1 Marmoricola sp. | reverse complement strand
AACGAGTGGGGCTACTCCAACCGCCTCGCTGACCTGGTGGACTACATCGGCAGTACCCTCTGACCCGATGAGTTCCTATGGCGCCCTGGGCGAGGTCAGCGGCAAGCGCGTCCTCGTTCGTTCCGACTTGAACGTTCCGCTCGACGGCGATGTCATCACTGACGATGGCCGAATCCGCGCGAGCGTCCCCACGATCCGAGCACTGGCGGACGCCGGAGCGCGGGTCGTGGTGATGGCTCACCTCGGGCGTCCCGTGGGTGTTCCCGAGGCCAAGTACTCGCTGCACCCCGTTGCCGCACGGCTCAGCGAGCTGCTCGGGCTTCCCGTCGCATTCGCGGCCGACACGGTCGGTCCATCGGCGCAGGCGATCGTCGAGGGGCTGGCGGACGGGGAGGTCGCACTGTTGGAGAACGTGCGCTTCAACGCCGGCGAGACCAGCAAGGACGACGCCGAGCGCGGTGCCTTCGCGGACGAGCTCGCCTCCCTGGGCGACGCCTTCGTGAGCGATGGCTTCGGGGTGGTCCACCGCAAGCAGGCCAGCGTGTACGACGTGGCGCAGCGGCTCCCGCACGCGATGGGTTCCCTCGTGGCAGCCGAGGTCGACGTGCTGAAGCGGCTGACCGAGTCGCCCGAGCGCCCCTACGTCGTCGTCCTCGGTGGCTCGAAGGTCTCCGACAAGCTCGGCGTGATCGACAACCTGCTCGAGAAGGCCGACAAGCTCCTCATCGGTGGCGGCATGGTCTTCACCTTCCTCAAGGCGCAGGGCCTCGAGGTGGGCAAGAGCCTCCTGGAGGAGGACCAGATCGCCACGTGCCAGGCCTACATGGATCGGGCGAAGGCGAGCGGCGTCGAGCTGCTGCTTCCCACGGACATCGTGGTCGCCGACGCGTTCGGGGACGAAGCCTCGGCACGTGTGGTCGCCGCGTCGGCGATTCCCGCGGATGCGATGGGTCTCGATATCGGTCCGGAGTCGGGCAAGGCGTTTGCTGCTGCTCTGGCCGATGCGAAGACGGTGTTCTGGAACGGCCCGATGGGCGTGTTCGAGCAGGCGGCGTTCGCCGAGGGAACCCGCGCTGTCGCCCAGGCGCTCACGCAGATCGACGGCTTGAGCGTCGTCGGTGGTGGCGACTCGGCGGCTGCCGTGCGGGCGCTCGGGTTTGCCGAGGACGCGTTCGGCCACATCTCCACCGGTGGTGGCGCGAGCCTCGAGTACCTCGAGGGCAAGCAGCTTCCTGGCATCGACGTACTCGGAGGTTGAGATGGCAGCCAAGCGCACCCCGCTGATGGCGGGGAACTGGAAGATGAACCTCAACCACGCCGAGGCGGTTCACCTCGTCCAGAAGCTCGCACTCACGCTCGCGGACAAGAAGCACGACTACGCCAAGGCGGAGGTCGTCGTGCTCCCGCCCTTCACGGACCTGCGCAGCGTGCAGACGATGGTCGACGGCGACCACCTGCAGATCAAGTACGGCGCCCAAGACGTGTCCGTGCACGACGACGGCGCCTATACGGGCGAGATCTCGTCGACCATGCTGGCCAAGCTCGGGTGCAGCTACGTCGTGGTCGGGCACTCCGAGCGCCGGGAGTACCACGGCGAGACCGACGCCACGGTCAACGCGAAGGCCAAGAAGGCGCTGGCGGCAGGTATGACGCCGATCGTGTGCGTGGGTGAGGGTCTCGACGTACGCCAGGAGGGCAACCACGTCGGGCACTGCATCGCGCAGATCGATGGGTCGCTCGAAGGCTTCACGTCCCAGGAGATCGCCGGCCTGGTGGTCGCCTACGAGCCGGTCTGGGCCATCGGGACGGGCGAGGTGGCCACCCCCGAGGACGCGCAGGAGGTCGCCGCGGCGATCCGTGCCCACATCGGTGAGGTCCACGGCGACACCGCGGCCGACGCGATTCGCATCCTGTACGGCGGCTCGGTGAAGGCCTCGAACGTGGCCGGGATCATGCAGAAGGCCGACGTGGACGGCGCCCTGGTCGGCGGAGCGAGCCTCCAGGCGGACGAATTCGGCGGAATCTGTCGCTTCTACGCGCTTCCCGTCCTGTGAGAACGTGCCGGTCATCCGCACGGTCGCATTGATCAGTTAGGCTTCCGGCGTGGTTGTTGTCTTTGAAGTTCTCCTGCTCATCACCAGCGCCCTGATGGTGCTGCTTGTGCTGCTGCACAAGGGTCGCGGTGGCGGGCTCTCGGACATGTTCGGCGGCGGTATCTCGAGCGGCCTCGGTGGCTCGTCGGTCGCTGAGCGCAACCTTGACCGCATCACCATCGCGATCGGCGTGATCTGGTTCGCATCGGTCATCGGCCTCGCGCTGCTTCTCAAATCGCAGCACTCGTAGACCCGACCTGATCGCCCGCGGCCGAGCCGCGGATCAATATCGACCCACGCACAAGGAGAACCAAGAGTTGGCTGGCGGAGGAAACGCGATTCGGGGAAGCCGCGTCGGTGCTGGGCCCATGGGTGAGGCCGAGCGCGGCGAAGCTGCCCCGCGGCAGAACGTCACGTACTTCTGCTCGCAGGAGCACCGCACCGCGATCGCGTTCTCGATCGAGGCGCAGGTTCCGGACCACTGGGATTGCCCGCGCTGCGGCCTGCCCGCGAGCCTGGACTCCGACAACCCGCCGCCGCCGCCCAAGATCGAGCCCTACAAGACGCACCTCGCGTACGTGAAGGAGCGTCGCTCGGACGCTGAAGCTCAGGACATCCTCGAAGAAGCCCTGCAGACTCTCCGCTCCAAGCGGAAGTCGGGCGAGATCGTCTTCTAAGAGACGAACCAGAGCGTTTCAACGGCCCCGTGAACCTGCGTCGCAGGAATCGCGGGGTCGTTGGCTTGTGCCCGGTTGAACGCCTCCTCCTTGGCGCCTCCAGGGCCCGAGTCCGCTGCGAAGAGCCACACCCGGTCGGAGCGGCTGAGGGCCTCCAGCGTCAACGTGATGCGCTCCGGAGGTGGCTTCGGTGATCCGGTGACACCGACTGCGATGCGGTCGGTCGCACCGGCCTGCGGGGAGCCGGGAAAGAGCGAGGCGATGTGGCCGTCGGGGCCGAGACTCAGCAGGACAAGGTCGAACTGCCCAGCTGCCGAGGCACGCACCTCAGCCTCGTAGGCGCGCGCGCCTTCGTCGACCGAGCACGCCGAGTTCGGCGATGCCATCTCGTGGATGCGGGTCGCTCCCACCTTGTCGAGCAAAGCCTCCCGAGCCTGGACTGCGTTCCGCTCGGGCGAGTCGGGGGATACGTA
The DNA here is from genome assembly GCA_051961575.1 of Marmoricola sp. GTDB lineage: Bacteria > Actinomycetota > Actinomycetes > Propionibacteriales > Nocardioidaceae > Marmoricola. The sequence continues at coordinate 261 of JBQCDC010000038.1, read as the reverse complement.
ACGCTCGTCACCCCACCAGAAGTCGACGGCAGTCCAGTCGATGGCGTAGCCGTCAGCCCTGCGCGCGACTTCGGCATAGAGCTCAGCGGCGAAGCCGCCGCCCGTCAGGACGACCTGGGGATCGCGGCCGCCCTCTTGCAGCGTGCTGAGCACGGTCAGGAGTCGGTCGGCGACCTCGGTGGTCATCGATTCCTGCGTCTCTGAGCGGACGACGTCCACGACCTACCCGATCGCCTGCTGGATCTGGTCGAATCCGGCCGC
>JBQCDC010000037.1:0-7539 GCA_051961575.1 Marmoricola sp. | reverse complement strand
GCCGCTCCCGCCGCGAAGCCCCTGGAAGAGAGCAAGGCCGATGAGAAGGCTCCCCTCGGAGACTTCATCAAGGCGCTCGACGAGTCCGAGCTGACGGCCCCCGCCAAGGCCATCGTCACGGCGGTCTACGAGAACGGTGGCGACTTCGCTGCTGCCATCGACGCCGAGAAGACCCGCGAGGCCGCAATCCTCGAAGCCAAGGGCAGCACCTTCAAGGGCGCTGTCGTCACCGAGGCCTCCACCGAGGCTTCGCTCAACGAGGCCGTGGCCTCGATCTTCGGCGGCAAGCGCTAGCTAGGAGGTGATCCGCAGTCTCCCCAGTTGCAGGGGTTTCGGCGGACATGCCGGGAGGCAGTTTCCACCGGTCGTGCAGCGGGCGGTAGGGGGCTCCGGCTCACTGAGAGTCTCCTACCGCTAACTTCACAAACTTTGTCACGAACCTTGCTATTCTTGTAATAGCTAACGAAAGGCTTGTCAATGGCTATCAACGCTGTTTACAAGACCGGGCAGCACATCTCCCTCCCGGTCCCCACTGGCACGACTGCGGGCTCGCCGCTCCGCATCGGCACCATCAACGCCATCGCCATCACGGACGAGGGCTCGGTCACGGTCACCAAGAACCTCGGCCTCGGCCTGTCGATCACGGAGCCCTCGGGCGGCATCGGCAACGCGAACGGCTACGCCTCGGTCGCGTGCGACGGCGCGTGGAACGTGCCTGTCACGTCCTCGGGCGCGGTCGCGGTCGGCGACCTGATCTACATCACGGGTGCCAACGCCCTCAACACCACGGCCTCCGGGAACAAGGTCTGGGGCAAGGCCCTTCAGGCCCGCTCCGGCACTTCCGGCAACCTCGTGGTCCGCATCATCGACACCGAGGCATAGGAAGGATAGCCATGTCCAAGAAGCTCATCGAAGCCTCCAAGCTCTGGGGCGGTGCCCTCGAAGGCGACCGCATGGCACAGGGTGCCATCAAGGCCATCGCGCTCAACGAGTCCACCCCGTGGCTCCAAGAGTCGATCTCGACCTCGGACCTCGTGCGGACGTTCACCGCGGGCCTGAACCAGCAGCTCATCCAGCAGTACGCGGATGCGCCCAAGGTCTGGACCGACTACGCGACCCGCCACGAGCTGAACGACTTCCGCCCGGAGACGGTGCGCGAGTTCGTGTGGGACGACACCTCGAACCTCGGCACCAACGGCGGCGTGGCGACCAGCTACCGCTCTCTCCCGAACGTCCCCGAGGCCACCGAGTACCCCTCGCTCGGCTGGACCCAGAGCGGCAACGCGATCAAGACCCGCAAGAACGGTATCCGTGTCCCGTTTACCTGGGAAGCGGTCATCAACGACGAGTGGGGCTTCATCTCCTCGATCCCCGGCGAGCTTGTGAACCTCGCGGCGAACACCGAGCAGACCGAGGCCGTCCGCCAGCTCGCCTCCCCGACCGGCCCGAACAGCACCACGTTCTCGGGTGTCGCGGCCAACGGCGGAAGCTCGCTGTTCGACAAGGAGTACCCGCTCACCATCGACGCACTGCTCCTCGCCAAGAAGGCTGTGCGGAACCGCGTCTACAACAACCGTCTGGTCTCGGTGCCGAAGTTCCGGCTCGTTGTGCCGCTCCAGCTCAAGGATCAGGCCGAGGCTGTCCTCGGTACGACCGAGCTTGAGGTCCGCAACTCCTCGAACACCCGCATCACCAAGATCAAGCCGGGCAACACGGATGTGTCGCTCACGGTTGACGAGTGGCTGACCCACATCGACGCCTCCAACACGGCGGCGACGACTTGGTACCTCGTGCCGGACGGCGGCAAGGACAGCACCCGCGAGTCCATCGCCCTCGGCTTCCTGAAGGGCCACACGAACCCGGACGTGCGCGTCAGCGCCAACACGGGCCAGTACCTCGACGGCTCGGACGTTCCCGGCCTCGAAGGCTCCTTCGCGGACGACACCATCGACATGCGTGTCCGCCACACGGTCGCCTCGACGGTCCTCTACAACGTCGGGATGCTCGCGTCCAAGGGCAACGAGGCTTCGGCTCCGCCTGCTCAGTACGGCATCTAGTCCGGGGCGTCAGTGCCCCAACGGAAGCCCCCGAGGTGTTCATCCCTCGGGGGCTTCCCCCATTCCACGGGCGTTTACAGAGTTCCTAAAATCTCTTTACAAATCCTGTAAACTGGAGATGCTCCCTCGTGGTTGTGGTTGCACGAATGCGGCAGTGCCGGTGGCCCGCTCCCCCACCCGCACTGCCGCATTCTCCGTAGAGAGGACCCCGCATGGCAATCGACTTCACCACCGACATCGGCAAGGTCCGCCTGCTGGTGGGCGACATCGACGAGGCCGACCCGATCTTCACCGACGCACAGGTGGAGGCGGCTGTGCCGCTGTTCCCCACCCTGCACCACGCCGCAGCACACCTCGTGGACGTGATCGCCTCCAACGAGGCCCTGGTATCCAAGAAGATCAAGACTGAGGACCTCCAGACCGACGGCCCCGCCGTGGCGACAGCGCTGCGGGCACAGGCCGTGGCCCTGCGCAACGTCGGCCAGCAGACTCTTGACGACGCGGACCCGGTTGCCATCGCCGACTTCCAGCAGGCACACCCGTGGTGGGACATCCCCGTGTTCGGCCCCTACGGCACCACGTGGTCCGGCCTCAACTCCCAGTTCGGTGACGTATGGCCCTGAACAAGACCCTCTTCGGCGGGGGCCTCATCAGCAGGGGCTGGCTGGAGCACCACGCCCCCGTGGTCGAGTCCTCCTTCCGCGCCACCGTCACCATCTCCGAGGACCTCTCGCGCGGGAAGATCAACCTCGACACCGGCCTCCAGACGGGCGGCACGTCCCTCACCTACTACACCGGCTCTGCACGTGTGCAGAAGGTCGCACGGCCCGTCCGCTCCCAGACCGAGTACGACTCCCTCGACAACCAGGGGGTCAGGGTCCAGATCCCGCACAGCTCGAAGATCACCCTGCCCGAGGGCGCGGAGTGGAAGTCGAACCTGCGCGTGGTCGTGACCGAGTGCGAGGACCCCTCGATGGTAGGACTGGTGTGCTTCGTGCGGGGCTGGGCCGGCTCCCAGAACTCGTGGCAGACGACCCTGCACTGCGCCTTCGACTCGCGGACGGACGCCCCCTGATGGCCGTCAACGGGATCGACGCCTTCCGGCAGGGGCTTCGGGACAACTTCGCCGAGTGCGACCGCCAGTTCGAGATGCGCGTGGACGAGATCACGGTAGAGGGGGCGTCCCTCGCCCTCGACATCATGCGCGAGACGATCAACACCACGCCCTCCTCGCTCTCCCCCGGCAAGGACAACCGCAACTGGACCTTCGAGATGAACCGCTCGCTGGACGCCAAGGTCTCCCAGCGGGGCCGGAACCGAGGCATCGACGCGGGCTGGCTCCAGACGCAGGAGGACTACTTCCTCATCCAGGAGGACGGCGGGACGGTCCACGGCGTCACGGTCACCCCGATGCACGCGCTCGTGAGAGGTCTGGACGCGATGGAGAAGTACATCGACCAGCAGATGCAGGCCCTCGAACGGAAGGGGCGCTAGATGGGCGTCACGCCAGCTGACTGGTACGCGGGACAGCAGGACATCCTCGCGCACATGAACGCCGACCCGACCCTCGCCCACGCCCCGATCATGGAGGGCTTCGTCGCAGACACCTACGACGTGCCGCTGGTCGGGACCACCATCGCCCCGCATGTGCTGGTGAACTTCATGGGCACCACGGAGTCCAAGGACGGCCAGCACATCACGGGCGCGGCCTACGACTCGGAGACCGGCCAGTTCACGGTCTACGCGGTCGCGGGCGACCCGGACACGGCTCGGGCCTTGGCACAGCGTGTGCGGAACTGCCTGATCGGCTTCGAGCCTGTGGGCTGCGGGGAGATCGGTCGGGCGTTCTTCGCGGGCATCGGCAAGGTCTCCTCGACCCGGACCCCGATGCGCTACAGCGCCGACCAAGCCTTCCGTGTGCTAGTGAACTCCACCCTCTCGTAAGGAAGTGAAATGACCGTCGTCAACATCACCGTTATCGGCCCGAACGGGTTTCCGGCCTCCGGCTCCCTGACGTGGACGCCCGTGAAGATCAGCGGCAACCCCTCGCTGCCCGCGCCGCAGACCGTGGCGCTGGACGGGACCGGCACCGAGTCCGTGACCCTCACCGCGAACGATGCGACGTGGGTCTGGCGGGTGGACGAGGCGATCACTGGCGTTGACTTCAATGCCTTCTACGTTCACGTTCCCACCACGGGGCCTGTGTCCTACAAGGCACTGGTGCGGGCTGACCCTGTGACTGGCAAGGCGTCGGCGTCTGTCGGACGCAGCGACATCCCTTCCACTGCTACCCAGTCCGCTGCGACCCTCAACGCCACCTACGCCCCACTCGCCGTGGCGCAGAAGGCAATGTCCCTCGCACCGGGCCTCGTCTGGGCCTTTGCAGGCGACTCGATCACCAACGGCTCTAACGCCTCCAACTTCGTCTACTCGTACAGCCAGCGCGCAGTCCAGTTGGCTGGCGGCTTGGTGGCCCGCCCTGACTTCATCAGCGGGGGCAAGCCTGGGGACGTGTCGGCGGGACTCCTCACCCGCATCCCCACGATACTTGCGGCTGGTGCACAGGCGCTTGTCGTGATGATCGGCACCAACGACGCGGGGACCTCTGTCCCCGTGGACACCTACGTGGCGAACCTGACGGCCATCGTCAGCAAGGCCAAGAACGCGGGCCTGCCCGTCGTTCTCTGCACCATCGCCGCCCGAGGGTCCTCGGCCTCCGCGACCACGCACCAGTTCATCGACGCCTACAACGCATGGATCAGGAACTTCGGCCCGTCGCTCGGGTGCACCATCGCGGACACGTACTCCGTGACCGTAGACCCGGCAACCGGCTACATGCTCGCCTCCATCGACTCGGGAGACAACACGCACCCGAACGACACAGGCCACAAGCTGATCGCAGGCGTCGTCGCTGCGGCCATGCGTAAAGCCGCGAACGCCGCCACCCCTGACGGCCTCATCCGCACAGGCGGCGCACTCGGAATCCGCAACATGGTGCAGGACCCCCTCGCCGCCACGGGCACGACCCAGCCCTCGGGCTGGTTCGAGTGGCCCGGAGGAAGCGGGACAGCCCCGACCTACAGCCTCGTCGCCGACACCTCCGGTGTCCTCCCCGCAGGCAAGTGGGCGCAGATGGACTTCGACGCAACCGCAGCAGGCGGAACGCGCCGCCTCTCGACCAACGGCCTGAACGCCAGCTACTGGTCTGCGGGGGAGAAGCTCCTGCTGACCACGCACGTCCAGTTCGAGGACGTGAGCGGTACGTGGGAAGCCGATGTCGTGGCGGGCACGGCGAGCATGGGACTGGGCGTCATCAACCAGTCCGGTGTGAGCATCTACTCCCCGCTCAACCGTCCCATCGGACGCAAGAACAGTTCCGGGTTCTACGACCTCGGCCCGCTCGTGTTCCCGTTCACCGTCCCTGCCGGGACGACCGGGCTGAACATCTGGTTCACGCTGGTCCTCCCCACGGGGAAGCGGGTGAAGATGCGCGTCGGTGCAACCGGCGTGCTGAACCTGACGCGGCTCGGGTCGGTCAACCAGTACAACTGGGGCAACGTCGCAGTCTTCTACAACTCCTGACCCGTGCGCCGAGTCCTGTAAAACCCGGAACCCTTCAGATTACTTTACAATAGTAGTAAAGCTATAAGACAGGAGTGTCATGCCCGAGCGAGTGACGGTGGTCCACAAGGTCACCGGCTACATCGAGACCGTCCCGAAGCGCTACTTCGAGACCCTCGAACATGTCTTCAGGCTGGCAGTGGAGGGCGACTTCCGCTCGGCCTACGAGGTCGCGGAGGCTGCAATCCGCCCCGCCCCCGCAGAGGCTCCCGCCGATGCGGCACCCGCAGAAGTAAAGGAAGGCTGATATGGCGACCAAGATGCTCGCCCCGAACACCACGATCTGGTGGGTGCCGCTGTCCGTCGGCTGGGACCCCACGGCTCCCGACCACACCAAGCTCACCGACGCGCGCAACATCTCCTGCGCCATCGACAACGGCTACAAGCTCGGCCCCGGCGCTCCCGAGACCGACAAGTCCAAGTCGATCTGCGAGTCCGCGAACGTCGAGAACCGCGTGGCCTACACCTACGAAGGGTCCCTGACGTTCTTCCGCGAGGGCGACCTCGCCGACAACGCCAGCGCCTACGCCCGCGCGTTCGCGTTCTTCAAGGACGGCACGCAGAACGGCCTCCAGCCCGGCTACCTCGTCCGCCGCGTCGGCTACAAGAACACGGTCGCCGCCGCAGCAGGGCAGGAGGTCGAGTCCTACCTGTTCGTCCCCGACAACCCCAAGGACGAAGTGGCCGACAAGACCACGATCAAGTACAGCGTCACGTTCAAGCAGCAGGGTTCCATGGAACTCTTCGTGGCGCTGGTGTAAGGAAGGCAGATCATGTCCTACAAGATGCTCTCCCCGAACACCCGGATCGACTGGATTCCGGCCTCGGGCATCGCCGATCCCGTTGCAGGCCCCACCCTGACCGAGCTGAACGCGGGCACCAACATCTCCGCGGCCATCGTCACCGGCTTCAAGCTGGCGGCGAAGGACTCGGACGTTGACAACTCCCGCACCATCGTGGACGAGGGCGTCGTTGACACCCCGACCGCCGCGAACTACGAGGGCTCCCTGAGCTTCTACCTCGATCCGGTCGGCGGGACCCCCTCCGTCTACACCACGGCTGTCGGGCTGTTCAAGGGCGGGCCGGTCTTCGGCTACCTCGTCTCCCGCCAGGGCAAGAAGTTCGACCAGCCCTACGCTGCGGGCGACGTGTTCTCGTACTTCTACTTCCAGTCGGAGGACGTGAAGATCGACGACAGCGACTCCAAGTCCACGATCAAGGCCTCGGTGGACTTCCTGCCTCAAGGTGTATTCGCTCTGAACAAGGTCGCAGCCTGACAAAAGCTGTAAAGCGCTACGACTGATCGTGTATTAGACTGGACCGTGTGCCGATAGGCATACGGTCCATGTCTTTTTAGGAGCACAGCATGTCCGAGCTTTCCCCCGAAGAGAAGATCGCCGAGGACCTCCTCGCCAAGCCCGCAGAGTTCGACGCCCGCGCCCACCTGCGCGGGGCCTCCCACGCCAAGGCCAAGGTCACGGTCTGGACCGATGGTGAGACTGCCGGTCAGCTTGAGGAACTCCAGAAGGCGATCCTCGACGCCGAGGCCGAGGTGCAGGTCCACGCCTACAACGACGGCGGGATCACCGAGGGCGAGGGACATGCGGATGCGGTCGCCAAGGTCGCGGAACTGAAGGCACAGGAGGCCGAACTGGTCGAGCGGCTCAACACCTCCAAGCAGGTCTTCCACCTGCGAGGTGTGCCGGTGAAGCTGCTGAAAGTCCTCGACAAGAAGGCCCGCCACCAGATCAAGCCCCCGGCCCGGAAGAACTTCGCCGCCGATCAGGACGGCGAGGACGCCTACGAGCTGGAGGCCTTCGAGCGCAACGTGGCCCGCAACGACCTCGTGAACTTCATGACC
>JBQCDC010000036.1:0-4860 GCA_051961575.1 Marmoricola sp. | reverse complement strand
TCGGTCATCGTCACGCCGTAGTCCTCGCCGAACGTGGTGCGGAAGGCCGACGTCGGGGTGACGTTCTCGATGCCCTCGGCCGCACAGAACTCGTTGAGCGCGAACGGGAGGTCCTTGGAGACCGAGATCACGGTGGTGTTGTCGAGGCCGGCGGCGAGCTCGTTGAACTTGCGCTCGCTCGCAGCGCACACACCGGTGTTGACGCTCGGGAAGATGTTGAGGACGACGCGCTTGCCGCGGAACTCGTCCGAGGTCACGTTCGCCAGGTCCGCCGTGGTGACGGTGAACGCAGGAGCCTTGGTTCCGACGCCCGGAAGGTCGCCGACGATGTTGACGGGGTTTCCGCCCAGAGTCACAGATGCCATGCCAGAGACCCTACGCGACCGCAGCGAGGTCAAATCGAGCGTGCTCGAATTTGCGCCGAGCAAGGAACGTTGAGGAGCGGAGCGACGATCATCCGCCGAATACTGAGCGGCAGGGGCGTGCCCTCAATGCTTGGACGTAGTCGTCCGGTGCGCTGCCGGCCTCGGCCGCGTCGGCGATGGCGCCGAGGTGGCTCGCCGACGGCAGTCCACCCTCGAAAGCGTCGAGGACATAGGTCGTGGCGACCACCTCTCCGTCGAGCATCGAGATGCGCACACGAAGCGGCCGGAAGAGCCCGGTGTCCACAGACTCCCAGGACTCGAGTCCGGCCTGGTCCTCCTCGGTGATGTCGTAGACGGCCACGAACACCTGCTCGAAGTGGTCGGGGACGATCGTGGCGACCGCGCCGTCCCAGCCGTGGTCCTCGCCGCCGAAGGTCAGACGCCAGCCCTGCAACCATCCGGTGCCGCGCAAGGGGGAGTGCGGGCACCGCTCACTCATGCGCCGAGGATCGAGATTCGCGGCGTAGGCGGCGTAGAGCGTCACGGGTCGAGGTTATCGAGAGTCACGAGCAACTTGTTGTTCGTGACCGAGTGGCCGAGAACCCGTTGACGAGCGAAGCGAGGATCACTGGTGGAGCGTACCGAGGAACGGCTCGGGAGATAGGGAAGAATGGCCGCGTGACCGGCCTCTCGAACGCCCGTACTGAACGCGTCGTGGTTGTCGGGGGAGGACCAGGCGGCTATGAGGCCGCGCTCGTGGCGGCTCAGCTCGGCGCGCAGGTGACCGTCGTCGACCGTGACGGCATCGGCGGTTCGGCGGTCCTGACCGACTGTGTGCCGTCCAAGACACTGATCGCCACCGCCGAGCTGCTCAACGAGACCGAGCGCGCGCAGGAGCTCGGTCTGAGTCTCACGGCCGGCGAGATCCGGGTCGATCTGGCTCGCATCAACCGACGAGTCAAGGACCTTGCGACGGCGCAGTCGGCCGACATCGCCGCACACCTCGAGCGGGAGGGCATCCGCATCGTGAGCGGCCGTGGCCGCCTTGACGCCGCCGGCGACGTCATCGCCACCCACCCCGACGGCAGCACCGAGCTGATCGAGGCGGACGCGATCCTGTTGGCGACCGGTGCCGCTCCGCGCACCATTCCAAGTGCACAGCCGGATGGCGAGCGGATCCTCACCTGGGAGCAGGTCTACGACCTCGACGAGCTGCCCGAGCGCCTGATCGTCGTCGGTTCCGGTGTGACCGGCGCCGAGTTCGCCAGCGCCTACAACGCGCTCGGGATCGACGTCGTGCTGGTGTCCTCCCGTGACCGCGTGCTGCCGGGTGAGGATGCCGACGCGGCCACGGTGCTCGAGGACGTGCTCAAGCGTCGTGGCATGACCGTGATGGGCAACTCGCGCATGAAGTCGGTGACGCGCACGGGTGACGTCGTGACCGTGACCCTCGAGGACGGCCGGGATGTCACCGGCTCGCACTGCCTGCTGGCGTTGGGGTCGATTCCCAACACCGCGGACCTCGGGCTCACCGACGCCGGCGTACAGATCGACGACGGGGGCTTCATCGTGGTCGACCGGGTTTCGCGGACCTCGGCGCGAGGCGTGTACGCGGCGGGGGACTGCACGGGCGTGCTCATGCTGGCCTCGGTAGCGGCCATGCAGGGACGCATCGCCATGTGGCACTTCCTGGGCGACGCGGTCCACCCGATCAACCTGCAGCGCGTGGCGTCGAACGTGTTCACCGCGCCGGAGATCGCGACTGTCGGGTACACGCAGAAGGCGATCGACGCGGGCGAGATCGAAGCGGAGTGCGTGACGTTGCAACTGGCCAGCAATCCGCGCGCGAAGATGCAGGGCGTCCGCGACGGCTTCGTGAAGCTGTTCTGCCGACCCGGAACTCGCAGCGTGGTCGGCGGGGTCGTGGTCGGGCCGCGCGCGAGCGAGCTGATCCACCCGATCTCGGTCGCCGTGACCGAGAAGCTCACCGCGGACGAACTGGCCCACGCGTTCACGATCTATCCCTCGATCAGCGGCTCGGTCGCCGAGGCCGCGCGCCAGCTCCACACCTGACGGCGACGGGTCCAACAAATAGCATTCTTGTAATTTCGAATTACGCATTTGTAATTAGAGCGGAATTCCCGATTCCGCTTTGTTTCTCCTGTTTACATGCATATTCTCTTGTCCCGCCAGTCACATTTGTCACAGCGAGCAGGAGACCTGATGGGCCGCCGTCCTCTGTTGCGTCCCCGCCGCGCGATTCCCGCGCTGGTGGCCGTCGCGGCACTGGCCGCGGGCGCTCTGGGCGCTGCCGCGGTCGCTCCTGCGGACGCCAATGTGAGCGTGAACGAGGTCTACACGATCCCGACCTCGGGAACCGCTGCTGGCAGGTTCACGATCCTGTGGCGGGGTAACGGCCACGGGCACGGACTGTCTCAATACGGCGCTCAGGTCGCGGCCGAAAAGGGTCTGACGGCCTCACAGATCCTCGCCTTCTATTACCCGGGAACGAGCCATGCCACGGCGACCGGAAATATGCGCGTCCGGCTCAGTGCCGCTCCGCGCGACAGCCTCCAGGTGGCGCCGACCTCGTCGCTGACGGTGGTCGACACCGGTAACGGCAACGCCTCGTACGCACTGCCGAGCACTGTCGGGGGCGTCGCGGTCAAGCAGTGGCGTCTCGGAGTGAACTCCGCGGGCAAGACCGTGGTTGCCTATCTCCAATCCTCGTGGAAGAACTACAAGACGCTGGTCGGGGACGGGAAGTTCGTCGACAGCAAGCTCGGTTACGTCACACTGCTCAACCCGTCGACGAAGAAGTACCGCGGCGCCCTGCTCGCCGCCTCGACCGTCAAGGGCGACCTCCACCGCACCACGGTGAACGTGGTGGGCGTCGAGCAGTACGTGAACGGTGTGGTCCCGTCTGAGATGTCGCCGTCATGGCCGACCGCCGCGCTGCAGGCGCAGGCGACGGCGGCTCGCACCTACGCCCTGTTCGAGCGGGCCGAGCACACCGGCAGCTACTACGACATCTGCGACACGACCATGTGTCAGGTCTACGGCGGCATGGGCGCCGAGGCCGCCGCGAGCAACCAGGCCGTCGCCGCGACCAAGGGCAGCTACCTCTCCTACGGAGGCAAGCCCGCCTTCACCCAGTTCTCGGCCTCCAACGGCGGCTGGGAGTCCTATGGCGGCTACCCGTACCTGCCGTCGAAGCTCGACCCGTACACACCGACCGCGGAGGAGGTCTACGGCCGCAGCTATTCGTGGTCGAAGCCGAACACGCCGGTGGCGCCCCTGCAGAACGCCTACCCCTCGATCGGGACGCTCAAGTCCGTGACCATCACCAGCCGCGAGGGCGGCACGGGAGCCGTCTGGAAGGGTCGCGTGATGTCGATGATCCTCACGGGCACGCGAGGGTCCGTCGGCATCAGCGGTGGCAGCTTCGCGGCCATCTTCGGCCTGTCGAGCACCTGGTTCACGCTGCAGGTCGCGGCCCCCACCAGCGCGAAGCCGACGACCTACACCGTGGGAACCCATGTGAAGCCCGGGTGGAGCTCGAGCATGGGCCAGCCGATCGGTCCCGAGGTGTCGGCGACCGTGTCCGGCGTCGTCGGCTACTACCAGAAGTTCCCCAAGGGATATGCCCTCATTAACTCCAAGTTCGGCACGTACAAGCTGAACGGCTCGATCCTGCAGAAGTGGTCGCCCGGTGCCATCGGGTGGCCCACGAGTGCGATGACGAGTCAGACGGTGTTCGGCGTGCAGGGCTGGGTGCAGCGCTTCCAGAATGGACGCGCGCTGATCGCCTCGAGCTACGGGGCCTTCGCCTCGAACGGCTCGATCTTCTCCGCCTGGCGGCCCGCGCAGCGCGGGTGGCCGACCGCCAATCTCAGCTCAACAGTTGTTCATGGCCGTACCGGTTGGTTGCAGACGTTCCGCAAGGGGTCGACCGGTTCCGACTATGCCTTCGCACCCAAGCCAAGTGGCGCGCTCACTTGGACGAACGGTGCGCCGTCCTAACCGCCCTGTAAACCCCTGGAGTGATGACCCCTTGTTCTCCAAGCTGATCGCCACCGCGTCCCTGTCCGCCGTCGCCATTGCCGGGTTGGCGACGCCTGCCATCGCCTCAAGTCCGAAGCCGGCGCCGGCCACGAAGCTCCCGACCCCCTCCGCGAAGGCGAAGGCCGACGGCGTCCAGCCCGGTAACGCGCCCATGAACTGGCAGCGCGCGGGGTCGTCGACGACCAAGCAAACCGCTGCCGCGCCCCTCGCGCGGACCTCGACGATGACGGCGAGCGCGGCGACTGCGACATCGACGGAGCTACCCGGCATCGACATGGCCAGCTACGCAGGCTCGCCGAGCGCCAGCACCTGGTCGTCGTACGCGAGCAAGTACAAGTTCGTGTTCATCAAGTCGACCGAGGGCACGTACTACACGAGCCCGAACTTCAGCAGCCAATACGCCGGCGCCACCGCTGCCGGGATGATGCGT
>JBQCDC010000035.1:0-4305 GCA_051961575.1 Marmoricola sp. | reverse complement strand
GGCCGATGGTGAACGACGTCATGATCCCTCCACGGGGGCAGCGTGGCGCGCCGAACGACGCGCGAGGATGACCGCCATCGGTCCGACGACGACGATCGTCCAGATGCCGGCGGGGATCTCGGTGGGGAAGAAGAGCAGGCGACCTGCGGTGTCAGCCAGCAGCAGCACGATCGCACCGACCATCGCCGAGGCCGGCAGGATCAGATGTGCGTTGGAGGTCCGCAGTACGACCTTCGCGACATGCGGGCTGAGGAGTGCCACGAAGCTGATCGGCCCGACCACGGCGACGACCGGCGCCACCAACAGACAGGCGCACGTCAGCAGAAGGGCCCGCGCTCGGGTCACGCGCATGCCCCGTCCGATCGCCATGTCATCGCCTAGCTGGAGCAGGTTCAGAGGCCGCCCACTCAACAGTGCTGCCGGAATCGCGACCACGAGCCACGGAGCCACCAGCGCGATCTGCGACCACGACGCGGACGCGATCGTCCCGGCCGTGAATCCGAAGAACTGGCCCAGGCCGACCGCCCGATCGAGCGGCAGCAGGACGATCACGGCAGACGTCAGGGTCGCACCGAGAGACGCGAGTACGACGCCCACCAGGAGCAGCCGCACAGGATCTCGGATCGACTTCGCCAGCACGACCAGGATGGCGCTCGCACCGAGACCGGCGACGATGCAGGCGACCGGCAACATCAGGTGCGGCAGCGCTCCGGGGAAGAGCACCGAGACCGCCACCACGAGGGACGACGCTTGGCTCAACCCGAGGATCCCAGGGTCCGCGATGGGATTCCTCAACGTGTATTGAAGAACCACCCCGGCGAGCCCGAGCGCGATCCCCGCGAGCAGCGCAAGCAGCAGCCGCGGCAGCCGGACCTGACGCACCAGATAGATGCCCGTGTCGTGGGAACCCTGGCCGGTGAGCGCGCGGATCAGCGTGCCCATGGAGATCCTCGGATCACCGTCGAGCAGATACCAGCACCCGACCACCAGGATCGTCGCGAGGGTGGCCGCCCCCAGAATCAGGAGGCGGCCGCGTCCACCGCGGATGTCAATTCCCGGAAGCGAGCGGTGAGTAACTGCCGTTGTAGACATAGTCAGCGACCTTTCCTGGGTCAGCGACCCCCGACGAAGGCCCCCAGACGTGGAACGCATACTCCTGGAGCGCGGGTGCCAGTGTCTGCAGCGAGCAGCAGAAGATACGGCTCGTCGCGTTGTAGACATGCTGACTCTTCACCGCACCCAGCTGCTTCCAAACGGCGTCATTGCGGCGACGCCAATCCAAATTGCTGTTGTCGACGCCGCCCATGTAGGCGATCCAGTCGGGGTTCGTGGCGAGGAATGCCTCACCGTTGATCACCCAGCTCGTCGCGTTGCGAGCGCTGGACTGGGTGCACTTCCCGAGCTTGTACTGCTTCAGGGCGACGCAGAAGGCCGACGTGGGCGCGATCAGCTGGTAGGAGCCGTCATCGGTCTGGAAGATCGGAGCGACGGTCTTGTTCGCTGCGCCCGGAGGAGCCGCGGAGGCCAGCTTCTGCATGAACGAGTCGAAGTGCGCGACCACGGCCTCGGCCTGCTTCTCGTGGCCGGTGACCTGTCCCATGATCAGCACGTCCTTCTTGTACGCGTCGAGACCGGTGAGCTTTCCGGAGTCGTCCAGTCCCGGAGCGTAGAGGTAGAGCACCGGAGCGACCTGTTGGAAAGCCTTCATCTGCGGGCTTGCAGGGCCGCGCGTGACGATCAGGTCGACGCCGGCGACTGCCCAGGATTCCGCGTTGTCCTCGCCGCCGACCTTGTTGATGTCCACCGCCGGAGGCCCGATCGGATAGATCAACTTGCCGCTCATGCCGGACACGTCGTTGGAGGAGGCGTGCGCGACCAAGCCGAGTGACGCCAGGATCTCGTCGCAGCCGGCCCAGTAGCACCCGATCGCCTTCGGCTGCTTCGCAAGCTTGATGCTCTGGCCCGCGGCGTCGACCAGCGTCATCGGGAACGAGGTGGACCCGCCCTTGGTGGTACCGGAGGTACTGGGGGTGGACGAGCACGCGGTCAATGTCGCGCCGAACAGGACCGCCGTCAATGCGATCACGCTGCGGCGTAAGGCTCTCCTCGACATGGAATCTCCTATCCCATCAATGCGATGCAGGCCCCAGGCCATGGGGCGTGTCGGCTGTTCCGAGGACTGTAATCAGCGGATTGACTTCTCGTCAATGATTTGGACAATTCGTAAAACAAGGCCATGCACGGCCGCACTACAGGAGGAGCCGAACCATGTTGGATCTACGCATCGAGGATGCGGTCGTCGTGACCATGGATGAGCGGTATCCCATCGCTCACACCATCGGAATCTGGAAGGGACGGATCGTCGGCGTGGACGATCAGGTCGCCGACCTGCCCGCGCGCGAGACCCGCAGTCTTGGCGGTGCAACGGTCTTGCCCGGCTTCATCGACGCGCATACACACCTCGCTTGGGCGGGGCGTGCGGCGCGGTCGCTGGACCTTTCCGGATGCACAACGAAGGCCGACGTGCTCACGGCGGTAGCAACGCAGATCGCCGGCCTGGACGACTCCGCCGACCAGTGGCTCGACATCGTGGGCTACGACGCCAGCGCTGGCATGGGCCTCACCGCTCGCGACCTCGACGACGTGACGGGGGCGCGCCCGACGTATGTCGTCGACCGCTCGGGGCATGCGGCCGTGATCAACAGCGCAGCCATGCGCATCGTCGAGGAACGCGGGTTCTCGCTGGGCGCTTGGGGAGCCGAGAAGGACGAGGACGGCAACTACGACGGGCGCATTCTCGAGAACGCGCACACGAGCTTCCGCCAGAACGTGCGGCTCCCCTACAACCTCGCGGAGATCATGGCAGCGATCGAGATCGCGGCCGTGGATTGCGTCGGCCAAGGTGTGACCACCTGCGCTGAGGCCGGCATCTGCGGCGGAATGGGGGGCAGCAGCCCGATCGAACTGCTCGCCTTCCGTCGCGCCATCGACAGCGGCGGAGTGCCCATCCGCATCCAGACCATGGTGGGCAACGAGGCCGTGCACGCGGTCGCAGGCGCGCCCGAGGACCGGGTCACGCTCGGTCTCGATCTCGGAGTCACTTCGGGCATGGGTGACGACAGGCTCTGGCTCGGACCTCTGAAGATCTGGCTGGACGGCGGAATCCAGGCCCGGACGGCGGCTCTCAGCGAACCCTTCGTCGGCACTGAGAATCGCGGCGAGCTCTCCGGCGATCGCGACGAGCTCATCACGCGGATCGTCGACGCCCACGTGTCCGGATGGCAGCTGGCCCTGCACGCCATCGGAGACCGAGCCATCGACCTGGCCATCGAGGCACTTCAGGCGTGCCAGCGCGCCCTTCCGCGGCCGGATGCCCAACACCGCATCGAGCATTGCGGCGTCGTCCGTCCCGATCAGCTCGAGGCCCTGGCGGACGCCGGCGCCGCGGCCGTGCTCCAACCCGAGTTCATGTGGAACCACGGCAGCGCCTATGCCGAAGCACTCGGCCCGGTCCGTACTCACTGGCAGTACCGAGGCCGCAGCCTGTTGGACGCGGGCGTCGCCATCGTCGGCAGCTCCGATCGTCCGGTCGCCAGCGGAGCGCCCTTGCAGGCCATCCAGTTCATGGTGAGGCGCACCGACGCTGAGGGCACCCTGATCGGACCGGGCGAGGAAGTGACGGTGGAAGAAGCGCTGTACGCCTATACCCGAGCAGCCGCGCGTGCCATAGGCCGCGAAGGACGTCTCGGGGTGATCAGCGCGGGCGCCGAGGCCGACCTGGTGATCCTGGAGGAGGATCCACGCGCCGTCGCTCAGGACCGGATCGGAGCGATCCGCATCCTCGACACCGTCGTGGCCGGAGTCAGCGTTCGCTGAGGACCGCTCGCATAGCGCGTGCCAGCGCGGGATTGGCGTGCACCGGGTCATCGTCCAGCGCGACGGCGACCCGGTGCGCGACGTCCGCGGGCTTGTCCTGGCTGAGCTTCGACTTCGCCTCGATCCGCGTAGCCACCAGTCGGAACCCAGCGGTCGCTCCCGCGATGCGTCGCGCGTAGGTCTCCTCGTCCTCCAGGTGCCAGGGCTGCGGCCGACGGCCCTCGTGGTGATCGCAGGTGAGCCGAAGCACCTCGAAGGTCTCCTCGGGACTCAGCACCTCGGGGTGACCGCTCAAGTGCGCTACGACGTAGTTCCAGGTCGGCACATAGCCGCCGGCGCCGTACCAGCTAGGCGAGACGTATCCGTGCGGGCCGTAGACCACCAAGGTGATCTCGCCCTCCCCGAGGCGGTGGTGCCGGTCGTCGGGTC
>JBQCDC010000034.1:0-2755 GCA_051961575.1 Marmoricola sp. | reverse complement strand
AGTTCCGCGAGCGTCGCCCAGGCGAACGGAGACTCGGGGTGGCGCTTCACGACGTCGCGGGCGTCGTCGCCTGCGGCCAGTTCATCGGCGGCGGGGTCGTGCGGCAGGAGGGTGGGAGGAGGGCCGGCTAGAAGATCTTCGGAAATCATGGAAGTAATTGTCGGTGGTCGGGTGTTGAGTTAAGTCGTGGCCCAAACTCAGACACAGCCCCAGACGGTGACCCCGCCCGACGAGATCCGGCCCTGGCCAGCACTGTTCACGCTCGTCATCGGCTTCTTCATGATCCTCGTCGACCTCACCATCGTGATGGTCGCGACGCCCACCATCTCCGAGAAGCTCCACGCAGGGGTGAACTCGGTGATCTGGGTGTCCAGCGCCTACATGCTCGCCTATGCGGTGCCGATCCTCATCACGGGACGCCTCGGCGACCGGTTCGGGTCCAAGCGGCTGTACATGATCGGCCTCGCCCTCTTCACCGCGGCGTCCCTGTGGTGCGGCCTCACGACCTCGATCGAGTGGCTCATCATCGCGCGCACGGTCCAGGGCTTCGGTGCCGCGATCATGACGCCGCAGACCATGGCCATCATCACCCGCATCTTCCCGCCCATGGACCGTGGCAAAGCCATGGCCGTGTGGGGAGCCACCGCGGGCGTCGCCATGGTCGTCGGACCGATCCTCGGTGGTGTGCTGACCGACGCGTTCGGCTGGGAGTGGATCTTCATCATCAACGTGCCGGTCGGCCTCGTCGGCCTTCTGATGGCACAGCGCCGCGTGCCGGTGCTCTCCACCAATCCGCACAAGTTCGACTGGATCGGCGTCGCCTTGTCCGGGGTCGGCCTCTTCCTGCTCGCCTACGGCATCCAGCAGGGCCACCAGGAGTCCTGGGCCGGCTGGATCATCGCCATGATCGTCGGCGGCCTGGCCCTCCTCGGGCTGTTCGTGGTGTGGCAGGCGCTCAACAAGCAGGAGCCGCTGGTTCCGCTCTTCCTCTTCAAGGACCGCAACTTCTCTGTGTCGACCATCGCCATCACCGTGATGGGTTCCGTGGCCGCGTCGTTCGGTTTCCCGCTGATGCTCTACGCGCAGGCCGTCCGTGGGGACAACCCGACGCAGGCCGCCCTGCTGCTGTTCCCGATGGCGATCATGTCGTTCCTGCTCGCCGCGCCCGTCGGCAAGTTGACCGACCGGATCCACCCTCGTCTGATCATGGGGGTCGGCTTCACGCTGAGCCTCATCGGCTCGGTGGCCATCTGGCATGAGCTCACCCCGGGGGCGGCCATCTGGAAGATCGCCATCGGCCAGGTCATCCTCGGTACCGGTAACGCGTTCATCTGGGCGCCGACCGCCGCCACCGCTACCCGCAACCTTCCGATGAACCTCGCGGGGGCGGGCGCCGGCGTGTACAACGCGACTCGCCAGGTCGGCTCGGTCGTGGGGTCGGCTGCGATCGCGGTGCTGCTCGACGCACGGATCGCGCATTACCTACCCGGCCACTCCAGTGGTTCGGTAGGCGGCAAGCTTCCGGCGATCGCGGCGGACCCGTTCGCGCACGCGATGCGCGACGCGTTCCTCCTGCCCACGCTCGTCTACATCATCGGCCTGATCGCCGTGATGTTCTACGAGCTCCCCAAGCACGCCGGATTCGGAGCGGCGGAGCCTGCACCTGCCGCCGGTCACTGAGTCGGGTCGGTCAGCCGACTGACTTGCCGGTGCTCGACAGGTTCTCGCAGGCTTCGACGACGCGCGCGGCCATGCCGGCCTCTGCGGCCTTGCCCCAACTGCGCGGGTCGTAGGTCTTCTTGTCGCCGACCTCGCCGTCGACCTTGAGGACGCCGTCGTAGTTCTTGAACATGTGGGTCGCGACCGGGCGCGTGAAGGCGTACTGAGTGTCCGTGTCGACGTTCATCTTGACGACGCCGTAGGACACCGCCGCTGCGATCTCCGCTTCGGTCGAGCCCGAGCCTCCGTGGAAGACCAGGTCGAAGGGCTTGGATCCCGCGGGGAGGCCGAGCTTCTCAACGACGGCCTCCTGGGCCGCCTTGAGGATCTCGGGGCGCAGCTTGACGTTGCCGGGCTTGTAGACGCCGTGCACGTTGCCGAAGGTCAGCGCGGTCATGTAGCGGCCGTTCTCGCCGATGCCGAGCGCCTCGACGGTGGCGAGCGCGTCCTCGGGAGTCGTGTACAGCTTCTCGTCGATCGCTCCCACGATGCCGTCCTCCTCGCCGCCGACGACGCCGACCTCGATCTCGAGGATCACCTTGGCCTTGGCCGAGGTGGCGAGCAGTCCCTGGGCGATCTCGAGGTTCTCGCCCAAGGGCACGGCCGAGCCGTCCCACATGTGCGACTGGAACAGCGGGTCCTCACCGCGGGCGACACGCTCGGCTGACGCGGCAAGCAGGGGGCGGACGAAGCCGTCCAACTTGTCCTTGGGGCAGTGGTCTGTGTGCAGCGCGATGTTGACCGGGTAGCTCTTGGCCACCTCGGCGGCGTAGGCCGCGAAGGCCAGCGAGCCGGTCACCATGTTCTTGATCGTCGGACCCGAGAGGTATTCGGCACCGCCGGTGGAGATCTGGATGATGCCGTCGGAGCCCGCCTCCGCGAATCCCTGGAGCGCGGCGTTCAGCGTCTGCGACGACGACACGTTGATGGCCGGGAAGGCGAAACCCTTGCTCTTCGCGGCGTCCAGCATCTCGGCGTACTTGTCAGGGGTGGCGATAGGCATACCTGGATCTCCTCGATCGGGCTACGGATCGTG
>JBQCDC010000033.1:0-2409 GCA_051961575.1 Marmoricola sp. | reverse complement strand
CGCACCCCCGCGGACCCGATCGGCCTCGCAGACGCCATCAGCACGGTCCTCAACGCCCAGCAAGGCCCCGGCGACCCGTCGGGGCTGACGGATTCGGTCTCGCTTACGCAGACCGTCCAGCGGTCACTATCCGACGCCGTCGGGCTGACCGACTCCGTCCAGGCCATGATCTCCGCGGCCATGGGCAGCCACCTCGACCTCACCGTGCGGCTCCTGCAGCCTCGGTGGCAGGCCGCCGTCCCCGACCAGCCGCGCTGGTTCTCGTCCCTCAGACTCCCTCGATGGAAGGCGGCAATCATGGGGCCGATCACGATGCCGGCCGCGACGGCCGAGTACCTGCCGATCAGCGTCACCAAGAACGGGCCGAGGTCGGCGATCTCGATCTCCTCGGGCTGCCAATACTCGATCGTCGCGGGAGTCGCCACGACGCCGGGAACATGGACGGCATGCACGGTGGTCGACGGCAACCCGGCCGCGTGGATCGGGAGCCTCAGCCCCGGCACCTACACGGTATTCATCCAGGTCACCGCAAGCCCCGAGGTCATCGTCAGGAACCTCGGACAGATCACCCTCACATAGAAAAGCGCCCCCATCCTCACCTCCCCAGCAGGTGATGGATGGGGGCGCTTTCGTCGTTGGGTCAGCCAGCTAGCTCGAGCTGCCGCTGGTCGTCGAGGCGTCTCCACTCATCGATGAGCTTCTGGTCGACGTCCAAGCCCTCCGAGACTCGGTGGGCGATCACATTGGCGACGGCGGCCCGCTCAGTCATGACATCCATGGTCACTTCCCGAACGCCACGATCCAGAGGAAGCGGATCACGACGTAGAGCATGAACGCGGCGATCGGCGACGCGATGATCCAGAGCGGGATGATGACGCCCCATGCGTGATGCTTCTTCGGCCGCGGGGGAGCGTACTGCATGGGCATCTGCGGAGGCTGCGGGGGCTGCCACTGGGGCTGTGCTGGGTAGTGCGCCATGGCTCTCTCGATTCATCCAACGGCTTGAGTTAATGGGTCGATAGTGCGCTGGCGTGCATGGGCATGTCAATAGCCCACGAGGTACTTCGGCTAAAGTGCCGGCTACAGTCGAGGGCCGGAAACCGCGTAGAATCAGGGAAGGATCGCCCGATCCGGCATACGCTCAGTATGGCAGATAGGGTGGTCTGAGACCTGCCGAAGCCCGGAAACATGCGGAAAACGGCCTCTCTCAAGGGACCACGACACGCCGGGGCGTGCTGGTGCATGGCTAAAGCTATGGCTACAGTGAAGGGGATGGACATGGAAGAGCGATTCGAGGCGGCTCTTGCTCGTTGCAGCGAGTTCTTCGACCGAGTTCCGGAGGACCAGACCAATGAGCTCTATCAGGCATACAGGGATGTCGCTGATGTGCTCTACCGCCTCCGCGAGGTGGAGCGCGAGATCCACCGGGTCAAAGCGCAGTCAGATGAGCGTGCGGCTCGGGCGTGGGATAAGGGCTATGGGGCCGGGCACCATGACGGGCGGTGGCACGACACCATGAGACTCAGCTCGACACCTCGAATTGACCGCGGCCGCCGCAACCCGTATCGGTTCAGCGGCGGCGCCGGATGCGGCTGTCATGGCTCCGACGACTAGGGGCAAGGGCGAGGGTTCGGTCTACCAGCGCGCATCCGACGGCATGTGGTGCGTCTCCGTCGAGCTCCCGCCGGGCGCGGACGGCAAGCGCCGGCGGCGGGTGGTCTGCCGCAGGGACAAGCGCAAGGCCATCGAGGAGCTGCGGAAGGCGCAGGCGGACCTAGAGCAGCACGGCGACATCGTCGTGAAGTCCATGACCCTCGGCGAGTGGCTGGACTACTGGATCGAGAACATCGCCAAGCCCCGGCAGGAGCCGGGGCACACGAAGAACCAGCGCGGGCATATCCGGAAGTGGATCAAGCCGACGATCGGAAGCCGACCACTGGCGAAGATCAGCGCAAGCCACGTCCGCCAGGTCCACAAGGCCATCGAGGAGGCCAGCAGCTCGACCACGCTCGTGCTCGCCGTCCACACGACGCTGAGGACCGCGCTGAGGGATGCCGTGCGCGAGGGCGGCCTGCTCAGGTCCAACCCGTGCGACGCCATGGACCGGCCCGGAGCGCTCATGGGCGTGCGCGACGGCCTGACACTGGATCAGGCGGTCCAGCTCATCGCGCACCTCGCGACTCGGCCCGACCGAGCGCTGTGGGCGACGTTCCTCCTGACGGGCGCGCGCCGCGGCGAGGTGCTTGGGCTGGAGTCCGACCGCGTCGGGGAGACCCTGCTGTTCTCGTGGCAGCTCAAGCGGATCTCCAACTTCGAGGACGCGCCGAAGACCCGCGTCTACCGGCACGTCGGCGGCAATCTCTACCTGTCCGCGCTCAAGTCGCGCAAGGGCAACGTCCAGAAGGGCCG
>JBQCDC010000032.1:0-2179 GCA_051961575.1 Marmoricola sp. | reverse complement strand
GGATCGTTCAGCACAATCGACCTTTGCAGATGGTCGGCAAGTCGATCGATCAGCCCTTGAACCGCATTCGCCATGACCCCATTCTACAAACGGTGCAAGCCGCAAATCATTGTCTCGTCTCGGGACGGTCCCCTAGCCGACGCAGCCTAGGCATCGTGAAAGGACGCAATTGGACGACACGTGAAACGAAGGATCGATGACGACTTCAACCAATATCATCGGCTGGGCGCACAGCCAGTTCGGGCGGATGCCGGACGAGGATGTTGAGTCCATGATCTCAACCGTCAGCGAAGCTGCACTTGAGGACGCTGGCCTCGGCCCAGGGGATGTCGACGCAATCTACGTCGGTGTCTTCAACAACGGATTCTCCGCTCAGGGCTTCGAGGGAGCTCTGGTCGGTGCGTCGGTGCCCGCTCTCGCGGCAGTCCCCGCAACCCACGTCGAGAATGCCTGCGCCACCGGATCAGCGGCGCTGTTCGCTGCGCTCGACCGAATCGAAGCAGGGCGTGCTCGCGCAGTCCTGGTCGTCGGAGCAGAGAAGATGACCGGGACGCCGGCCCCCGACGTCCAGAGAATCCTGCTGAGCGGCTGCCATCGCCGCACCGAAGAGGGAATCGGAAGCTTCGCCGGAGTCTTCGCGGGCCTGGCAGACCTCTACGCCGAGCGGTATGGGGACCCGCACGACGCGATGGCCCGGGTTGCTGCAAAGAACCACCGGAACGGTGTCCAGAACCCTTGGGCCCACATGCGCCGGGACCTCGGTTTCGAATTCTGCGCCACCGCCTCTGAGAAGAATCCCACGGTGGTGGGCAGACTCCTGCGCACGGACTGCTCGATGGTCTCGGATGGCGCCGCAGCTCTCGTCGTCACCAACGCCGACCTGGCGCGTAGCGCTCGTCGAGCGGTGGCGATTCGAGGCCGTGCACACGCCAACGACCACCTCGCGGTCGCGGCCCGACGTGATCCCCTTGCGCTTGAGGGGGCCGGTGCCGCCTTCCGCTCCGCCCTGGCAGAGGCCTCCGTCTCACTCGACGACCTTGACCTGCTGGAAACGCATGACTGCTTCACGATCGCTGAGGTCCTCCAGTACGAGGCATTCGGGATCGCGGAACCGGGCAAGGCCGGGATTGCCCTCGCAAACGGAGAGACCGAGCGTGACGGCCGCCTGCCCGTGAACGTCTCGGGGGGCCTCAAGTCGAAGGGACATCCTCTAGGCGCGACCGGTGTCTCACAGCATGTGATGGCCGCCATGCAGGTCGTCGGGGAAGCCAGAGCCATGCAGTTGCCGAAGGCCGACCTGGCTGCCGTCTTCAACATGGGCGGCAGTGGCGTCGCCAATTACGCGACTGTCCTGGAGCGTGCACGATGAGCGTCGTCAATGAAGCGGCCGAAGCTCGCTCCCTCGGGAGCCAGGAGGGCGTGCCACCCCGCGGCGCGATGAACCTCGCCTACATGCTGACTCAGACCGCGAAGCGGATTCCCCACGAGGACGCCCTGATCCAAGGAGAGCTGCGGTGGACCTGGCGTGAACTCGACCAACGGGTCTCAGCTCTCGCCCAGCAGCTCAGCGAACGCGGAGTGAAACCCGGCCAGTGCGTACTGCTGGACGGGCCGAACCACCCCGAATTCGTCCAGGCCATGTTCGCGATCTGGCGCCTCGGGGCGGTGGTCGCTCCCGTCAACAGCCGCCTGCACGACCGTGACATCGCATCGATCGCCAGCGTCTGCCGACCGGTCCTGATGATCGCACACCAGTCGACCAGCAGCCATGTGGTGGCCGCCCGCGAAGCCTTAGGCGGAACGCTCGACGCGATGTGGCTGGATTCGAGCGGCCCGGAGGCCCTCGCGTCCTACACCGAACCGTCGTCCGATCTGAGGGACCACCACTGTTGGGCAGGCGACCCCGCCTGGTATTTCTTCACCTCTGGGACCAGCGGAACACCAAAGGCCGCCGTACTGACCCACGACCAGCTCGGTTTCGTCACGACGAACTACCTTGCCGACCTCATGCCCACCACCACCGCATCCGACCGCTCGCTCGTGGTGGCGCCCCTCTCGCACGGCGCGGGCGTGCATCTGCTGCCCCAGGTCGCCCGCGGGGCAGCGACCGTGATTCCAGTGTCCGCGAGCCTCAAGCCATCCGAGGTGTGGGAACTTGTCGAGCGCGAACGTGTCGTCA
>JBQCDC010000031.1:0-3002 GCA_051961575.1 Marmoricola sp. | reverse complement strand
CCGGCGACACGTTCAGCGGCATGTCCTACGTGGGCTATCACTCGATCCTGCCCGGCCAGACCTTGCTGGCTTGGCTGGCGGTCGTCTGCGGGGTCCTTCTGGTGATAGCGGCTTGGCGCACGCAGTGGTTGCTCTCCTCGGTGGCCATCGGGCTGTACGCGGTCGCGATCCTGGGCGTGGGCGTGATCTGGCCGGCCGCAATGCGGAGTGCTTCCGTCGACGGTCAACAGCTGACGGCCGAGAGGACGTTCGTGCCGAAGAACATCGCGGCGACCAGGGCGGCCTACGGCTTGGACGACATCGCCACCGTTCGCGCCTCGGCACTCACCCCCACCGTCAAGTCTCCGGAATCGAACCCGCAGGTTCAGGCGGTGCGCACCGACCTGCAGCGCGCCTCGACTTCCTTCGGTCTCCTCGCCCGTGCGGAGGTCGGCTACTACTCCGTGGGTGGCAAGCAGACCGAGCTCCTGGTCGCCGTCCGTCGCGTGCACGGCAAGGATCTGTTCAGTGCGGCTTTCGCCAACCCAGCGGGCGCCGATGCGGCCAAGTCCAACCAGATGTGGTGGACGGCGGCGCAGCTTGCCAAGCACCTCGGCGTCACGGAGAAGTCGCTCGCGTTCGACCCGATCCGGACCGGCTATGAGGTCGTCTCCGAGACGGGCGAGGCCCACGGATTCTCGCTGTCCTCGTGGTGGACCCGGGCGGCAGCCGCGATCCGTTACGCGGATCCGAACCTGCTCAGGGCCACCGGTCGGTTGGTCGACCTGCGCCAGCCGTTGCAACGCGTGCAGCGACTCGCGCCGTGGTTGACCCTCGACTCGCAGATGTATCCGGCCGTGGTCAAGGGGCGGGTCGTCTGGGTGCTCGACGGGTACACGACGTCGGCGACCTACCCGGAGTCGCAGGTCGCGTCGCTCTCGGCCATGACCGCGGACGCCCAGAACCCGCGGCCCACCTTCGGGTCGCTGGTCGGCGACAACATCAACTACATCCGCGACAGCGTGAAGGTCGTGGTGGATGCATCCAGCGGCGCGGTGACCTTCTATGCCTGGGACGAGAAGGACCCGATCCTCAAGGCGATGCGCTCGGCGTTCCCCGACCTGGTCCAGCCGAAGAGCGCGATGTCGCCGCAGCTGGCCGCTGTGATGCGCTATCCGACGACGCTGTTCTCGGTGCAGCGGGCGATGTTGGCCAGCTACCGACTGACGAATCCTGCGGACTTCTTGGCGACGCGCGGCCACTGGCAGGTGGCGCCGGATGCGCAGAGTCCTGACCTGGTCGCCGCAGCGCTGCGCGGGTTGATGGCCGATTCCACCGGTGCGTTGGTGCCGAGCCTGAGCGCCACCTACGCCGACGCGACGGACGCCGCCACCGTGGCATACCTCGTGGCGAACAGCGATATCGGCTCACCCGACTTCGGCAAGCTCACGCTCCACGTCCTGCCCCAGAGCCCGCTCGTGGTCGGGCCGTCGGTGGTCGTGAAGCGCTTCGACGAGGACCCGCGTGTGCTCGCCCTGGTCAAGACGCTGAAGACCACCCGTGACGGCGCCCTCCTCACGGTTCCGCTGCAGGGCGGTGTCCTGCAGGCCGAGGCGATCTATGGTTCGAGCGTGCAACCCGGTCAGGCCAAGGCTTTCGTCGCCACGTTCGGCGGCGCGATCGGGTTTGGGCCGACCCTGGCCGCGGCGATCACCGACATCAGCCGGCCGCACGCGGTCAAGTCGCATGCGCGCGCGTCGGAGTCGTCGGTGGCGCTCGTGCGTCAGGCAGATGCTTGGCTCAAGCAGGCGGACGAAGCCCGGGCGAAGGGTGATCTGACGCGGTACGAGAAGGACGTTGCCCGGGCGAAGGCCTTGCTAGACAGGGCATTGCGCGATCCCGGCTGGAATGCGCCGACGGCGTCGCCGTCCGCGTCGCCCTCGGCATCGGCGGTGCCCTGATGGGTCCGAAACGGTTCAACATCGACTGGCCGCGCACGATCGCGGGGGCTCTGGCGGCGGTGGCCGCCGCGGTGGTGCTGTCGAAGCTCGGTGCCGCCGGCACGATGATCGGCGCCGCGATCGGCAGCGTCGTGATCTCGGTGGGCACCAACATCGGAGCGCACGGGATCAGCACGACCCGGGCACGCATGCTCGAGGCACAGAAGGCTGCGGCGCGTCGCGTATCGCTTGCGCAGGCCGAGGTGCGACGCGCGCGAGCAGCTGTCTCGGAGACTTCGCTCGAGAGCCAGGAGCGATTGGCCGAAGCCGAGCACGAGCTTGAGGCGTCGAATCGTGAGCTGGCGCAGGACGTTCCGACGTCGGAGATGCCCGCGGTTCCCGCCGCGGTCGTGGACACCCCGCCCGTCGAGGCGCCGGTCGCTGAGAACCCGGTCGTCGATGCTCCCGTCACCGACGAGGCGACGCGTGTGTTGCCCTCGGCGCTGGAGGCTGACGAGATGCCGCCGCGTCAGGTGGTGCTGTGGCATCGGGTCGCGATCTTCGCCGTGGCGTCGTTCGTGATCGCCATGCTGGCGATCACGGCGTTCGAGCTGATCGGCGGGCGTCCGCTGCAGTCCTACACCGGCGGTGGTGGCGGCAGCGAGCCGACTCTCCTCGGGGGAGGGACTTCGAAGCCGAAGTCGACCCCGAAGCCGGCGCCCACGTCGACCCCCACCGCGACCCCGACGCCGACCGGCACCACGACCCCAACGCCGACGCCTTCAGCCACGCCCACTCCGACGGCGACGCCCACGGACAGCGCGTCACCGACGCCGACAGGTGGGACGCTCCCGACGCAGGGTGCGACTCCTTCGGCATCGCCGACAGCAGCGAATACGCCGTAGGGCTTGACGTTTCGCTAGTCGAGTGGCCGCGCGCACCGCGGTTGTATCGAGACCCCGATTTGGACGCTCACGCCTTCTCCCGTAACCTTGGGTTCACCGACGCGGGGTGGAGCAGCTCGGTAGCTCGCTGGGCTCATAACCCAGAGGTCACAGGTTCAAATCCTGTCCCCGCTACAAA
>JBQCDC010000030.1:0-7869 GCA_051961575.1 Marmoricola sp. | reverse complement strand
CCTGCTCGGAGGCCTCAACTTCGCCGCCTTCAGCATCTTCTGGACGACGATCACGTTCCACCTGGCAGGGTCGCCGTTCCACTACAGCGCCGGCACCATCGGACTCTTCGGCCTGGTGGGTGCGGCCGGCGCGCTCGTCGCCAACTTCGCCGGGCGATGGGCCGACCGCGACCTGCACCACCTCACGACTGCGATCTTCGTGACCAGCATCGTGGCATCGTTCGCGATCTTCTGGGTCTGGCCCGACAACCTCGGCGCGCTGCTGGTCGGGATCGTCGTCTTCGACATCGGGATCCAGGGCGCCCAGATCACCAACCAGGCGATCATCTACCGCCTGCACCCGGACCTACGCAGCCGCATCAACGCCGGCTACATGGTGAGCTACTTCATCGGCGGCGCGATCGGGTCGGCGATCGGTGGAGCGGTCTACTCCAGCTACCAGTGGACCGGGGTGTGCGCGCTCGGTATCGCGGTGAGCGCCCTCGCCGCGGCGACTGCCGCCTGGGACGCCCTGTGCGAGCGGAGGGCCACCCCGGCCCTGGTGGCTTCTAGCTGACGAGCTCCTCGAGGGCACCCGCCGGACCTTCGACGACGTCCTCGATCTCGCCACCCTGCGGACCTCCCGCCAGACGAGCCGGAAGCAGCGCCGCCAGGACGACGACCACGACGGAGACCGCCGCGCTCACCAAGAAAGCCCGCTGAAGCCCGTTCGTCAGGGTGCCGGGGTTCGTCTGGCTGAAGTGCGCCACGGTGGCCATCACGGTCACCGAGACCGCCGTTCCCACCGCTCCGGCGACCTGCTGCAGCGCACCGAGCAGCGAGCTCGCGTGCGAGTACAGCTGCGGCGGAACCGATCCGAGCCCCAGCGTGAAGACGGGCGTGAAGACGGCCGCGAGCGAGGACATGAGCAGGACGTGCGCTCCGAGGATCAGCCAGTACGGCGTGTGCAGGCTGATCTGCGAGAACACCGCGAGACCGACCACCACG
The DNA here is from genome assembly GCA_051961575.1 of Marmoricola sp. Lineage (GTDB taxonomy): Bacteria > Actinomycetota > Actinomycetes > Propionibacteriales > Nocardioidaceae > Marmoricola. The sequence continues at coordinate 6,882 of JBQCDC010000030.1, read as the reverse complement.
CCCACGGAGCCCGGGATCACCAGAACGCGGCCACCGTGCGCGTCGAAGATCTTGCCCACGCGCGGTCCGAGCAGACCCATGGCCAACCCACCGGGCATCATCGTGAGGCCGGTGTTCAGCACCGACAGATGACGGGCGTTCTGGAGGTAGAGCGGCACCAGGATCATCGAGCCGAGGAAGCCCATGAAGGCGAAGACCATCAGCAGGAGCGACAGCGTGTAGGTGCGGTTCTTCAGGGTCCTCAGGTCGAGCAGCGGAGCATCGACGCGCTGCAGCTGGAGCTGACGGAAGACGAAGAGGACGACCATCACCACGCCGCCGCCGATCAGCACCCAGGGGTTGACCGGAGCCGAGTGATCGCCCAGGAGGCTGAGGCCGTACACCGCCGAGCCGAAGCCGAGCCCCGACATGCCGACGCTCAGGACGTCGATCGATCCGGTGGTGCGCTCGCCGACGTTGCGCAGGCGACGGAGGCCGAACGCGCCGATGAGGGCCGCGAGGGGCAAGACGATGCCGAACATCCACCGCCATGACAGCGACTCGAGAATGACACCGGAGACGGCCGGGCCGAGGGCCGGCGCGACGGACATGGCCAGCGTCACGTTGCCCATCACGCGGCCACGGTCGGACTCGGGAACCACCGACATCAGGGTGGTCATCAGAAGGGGCATCATGACCGCCGTGCCGGACGCCTGAACCACGCGCCCGACGATCAGCAGCCAGAACCACGGAGCCACGGCGGCGATCAGTGTTCCGGCGCAGAAGACGGTCATGGCCAGTGCGAATGCCTGCCGAGTGGTAACGCGCTGCAGGAACCAGCCCGTCACCGGAATGACCACGGCCATCGCCAGCATGAAGGCGGTGCTCAGCCACTGAGCGGTCCGCAGCGACACCGAGAAGTCCGTCGCCAGGCGCGGAATGGCATTGACCATGATCGTCTCGTTGAGGATGACGATGAAGGTCGCCACCACGAGCCAACGAAGGACGGCCATGTCCTCCTTGGAGGTGCGCTCGCCGCCCACGGCGGCGGGTGATGAAGTGTTCACGAGGGCCCCTAAGTCCATTTGATCGACGGTTGTACTTACACGTCGAATGAAGACGACCGATTTCGACAGGCCCACCGAAAAAGATTCAGGACTCGACGCGATCGCGCGAAGAAAACCTCATCAGGTCGTCACTCATTCTGCAACCGGATATTAGGGACGCCTACCGACAACTATTGGCGAAGAAGCCGGGCCTGACCGAGTCGCCGGGACCGCCGGCCTCAGCGCGGAGCCACAACTGCCGACTGGCCGTGCCGAACGGCGTCGAATAGGCGATCCGAGGCGAGCAGCCCCCCTGCTGCAAGCCGCCGACCACCCCGACCAACCGACCGTTCTGGATCCAGGCACCACCGCTCACCCCATCGACCATGCCGCCCGCCGGACACGCCACCGTGGGATAGCCCTGGGTGAGCCGAAGAGTCGCGGTGCAGACGCTCGCGGTGTTCGAGGTCAGCGGGAAGCCGGACACGGTGACGCGCGTCCCTGCGAGCGGCGTGCTCAGCGCGTGTGCGCCGACCACGTCCTCGATCTGCCGCCCATGCAGAGGCGCGATCCGCAGGAACGCGACGTCGGCCTTCGGCGATTGGCCGGACTTCCAGGCCGACTCCACATAGATCCGATTCACGGTCCACACCCCGTAGGGCGCCTTGCCGTCATGGAAGCCGGGCACGAACTCGATCGTGGCGCCGTTGCCGAACAGGCAATGGGCGGCCGTCGCGACCAGGTTGTGTCCGGTCGAGTGCACGACCGACGCCGAGCACGGGTGGTACAGATCGAGTGTCGGCATCAGGCCGGCCACGCTGGGATAGAAGAGCACGCCGTTGGGCGCGAACGGGCGTGTCGACGCCTGAGCGGGGAGTGCGGCACCCAGCACGGCAAGGGCGATGCCGGCCACCGAGGCGCACCAGATCCGAATCGAGCTCACCCGATCATCTTCGTGGTGCGAGGGTTCCGATACAACGCCTTCGGCGCCACTCGACCAACGAGTCAGCGGGGGCGGATGACGACCTCGGGGACCTGGGCGTCAGGACCCAGATCCAGCACAGCGACGATCTGATCGACCACTGTCTCCGGCCGGATCCAAGCCGATGCGTCGTAGGCGCGCCCCTCCTGACGGTGAACCTCGGCCTGCATCCGAGTCGCCGTTCGCCCCGGGAAGATGCTCGTGACCCGGACCTCGGGCTCCTCGGCGCGAAGCGAGTCGGCGAGCGCGCGCAGACCGAACTTGGACGCCGCATAGGAAGACCACTCCGCGTGGGCGTTGAGACCCGCCCCGGAGTTCACGAAGACTACGGCGCCCGAGGCGACGCGAAGAGCGGGCAGCATCGCTGCCGTGAGCTGAGCCGGTGCCAGCAGGTTCACCGCCATCGTCGACTCCCACGAGGCTCGGTCGAAATCGCTCACCGGCGCCAGGTCGACGACACCCGCGCAGTGCACGAGCGAGTCGAGTCGCTCGACCTCGACCTCACGGACCCAGGCATCGATCGCCCGAGCATCCGCGAGGTCGACGTCGGCACGAGTCGGTGCGATCACCTGGTCGCCGCGGCCGCGCAGCCGCTCGACGAGGGCCTCCCCGATACCCGAGGAGCCGCCGGTGACGAGATGTACGTTCATCGGATCAGCGCGTGAAGACGATCTTGCCGAAGACGTCGCCTGTCGCCATCGCGGCGAAACCGTCGCGCGCCTTCTCCATCGGAAGCGTGTGATCGATGAGCGGTCGGGTGCCGGTGGAGTCGAGCAGGTTCACCATCGCGGCCAGCTCGCCACGGGTGCCCATGGTCGATCCGATCACCTGCAACTGCAGGAAGAAGATGTTGGTCAGTAGGGCGTCATCGAGGTTGGGGCCCGAGGTCGTGCCCGAGATCACGATCTTGCCGCCCGGCCGCAGCGAGCGGACCGAGTGCGCCCAGGTCGCGCGCCCCACCGTCTCCATCGCCGCGTCGACCTTCATCGGAAGCCGGGCTCCCGACTCGAAGACCTCGTGAGCACCGATCTCGAGCGCCCGCGCACGCTTGGCCTCGTCACGGCTGGTTGCGATCACGCGAAGCCCGCCGGCACGGGCCAGCACGATCAGGGCGGTCGCGACGCCTCCACCGGCACCTTGGACCAGGACGGTGTCGCCGGGCTTCAGGTTGCCCTGCGTGAAGAGCATCCGGTAAGCGGTGAGCCAGGCGGTCGGCAGGCACGCGGCCTCCTCGAACGACATCGACGCCGGCTTCGCGATCACGTTGCTCTTGGGCACGATCACCTTGTCGGCGAAGGTGCCCTGGTAGCGCTCCGACAGCAGCGAGCGACGCGGATCCAGCGTCTCGTCGCCGGTCCACGACGGATCGCTGATCACGGCGTGCACGACGACCTCGTTGCCGTCCTCGTCGAGGCCGGCGGCGTCGCAGCCGAGGATCATCGGGAGCGCCTCCTGCTTGAGCCCGACACCCCGCAGCGACCACAGGTCGTGGTGGTTCAGAGACGCGGCCTTCACCGTGACGGTGGTCCAGCCGTCGGGTGCGACCGGGTCGGGGCGCTCGCCGACGACGAGGCCGTCGAGCGGGTTGTCGGTGGAGAAGGACTCGGCGTAGACGGCGAACATGCTGTGAGCCTAGTGAACGTAAAAGGTCACGATACACCGCCTCCGGCGGCACTCGACCAACGACATGTTCGCCGGTCGAGTGCCGAGCCGAAGGCTCGGTGTATCGAGACCTTCGCTTACGTCAGGCCTTCTTGGTTGCGTGCCGCTGTGCGGCACGACCTGCGGCGTTCGCCCCAAGCCCTCGAGCAAGCTCGGGGCTTGGGCTCACTTCTTGGTTTCCCAGAAGATCTCCGCGATGCGGTCGATCTTGGCGAGGAGCTGGTCGGCGACCTCGGCGTCCATCGAGCCCTTGGTGCCGGTCGCACCGGCGAGCTTGGTGGCCTCGTTCACGAGGGTGTGCAGCTCGGGGTACTTCTCGAAGTGCGGGGGCTTGAAGTAGTCGGTCCACAGCACCCAGAGGTGGTGCTTGACGAGCTCCGAGCGCTGTTCCTTGATGAGCACGGCACGGGTGCGGAAGTCGGGGTCGTTGCTGTCGTTCGCCTTGGCGATGACGGCCTTGATCGACTCGGCCTCGATGCGGGCCTGCGCCGGGTCGTACACGCCACACGGGAGGTCGCAGTGCGCCTGAACCTCGATGGCGGGGGCAAAGAACTTCTCGAACATCGGTTGGGTCCTCTCCTGAACGGGTGAGTCTGCGAAGACAACGAGGCTGTACCCCGGTCTTACCTGCGACACTACACAGCACCAGATCCCCAGTTCTCGGAGGCCGCATGCTGATGCGACGTTGGGGTATCGCCATCGTGCGGGGTCGTTCGATGCTGCCCACACTTCGCGACGGTGACCGCCTACTGGTGGCCTACGGTCGCGCGCCCCGGGTGGGCCAGATCGCCGTGGTCCGGTTCGACGACATCGTCGCCATCAAGCGGCTCACGCTGCGCGACGGAGACGAGTGGTGGTTCAGCCGCGACAACAGCGCCGAGGGAGTGGATTCCTGGACCCGCGGGGTTCCGTCCGCATCCGAGGACATCCTCGGCACCGCGGTCCTGCGCATCTGGCCGCGGACCGGCCGTCTGCGGTAGCGCCTCAATCTGGCAGAATTATTCGCGGTCAAACTCCGAGACCCCCGATCTTTCGCGGCTGGGCAGCCCCCAGCGCGAGCCAGACCGCAACAGCAAAGGTTGTCACCGCGATGGAGCCTTCCCCGGCCGATGAGCCGATTTTCGCCCTCCACAAGGGCGGAAAGATGGAGGTAACGTCGACGGTTCCGCTCCAGGGGCCCGACGAGTTGTCGCTGGCCTACACGCCCGGCGTCGCGAAGGTGTGCGAGGCGATCGCGGCCGAGCCCGACCTGGTGAACGACTACACCTGGGTGGCCAACACGGTCGCGGTGGTCACCGACGGCACCGCTGTCCTCGGACTGGGTGACATCGGGCCGAAGGCCGCGATGCCCGTGATGGAGGGCAAGGCGGTTCTCTTCAAGCAGTTCGGCGGCGTGGACGCCGTTCCGATCTGCCTGGACACCAAGGACACCGACGAGATCGTCGACACCGTCATCCGGCTGGCGCCCAGCTTCGGCGGGATCAACCTCGAGGACATCTCCGCGCCGCGCTGCTTCGAGATCGAGGCACGACTCAAGCAGGCCCTCGACATCCCGGTCTTCCACGACGACCAGCACGGCACCGCGGTGGTGACCCTGGCCGCGCTCGAGAACGCCATGAAGCTCACCGGCAAGTACCACGACACCGTTCGGATCGTGATCTCCGGTGCCGGTGCCGCTGGCGTGGCCGTCACCCGCATCCTGCTCGCCGCGGGGTACCGCGACATCGCCGTCGTCGACCGCCAGGGCGTGCTGCACCGCGATCGCGACGACCTGAACCCGGTCAAGCGCACCCTTGCCGCCGAGACCGCGGACACCACCGGCCGCTGGGGCAGCCTGGACACCGTGATGGACGACGCCGACGTCTACATCGGGGTCTCCGGCGGCAGCGTTCCCGAGACCGTGGTCGCCTCGATGGCTGACGACGCAATCATCTTCGCGCTCGCGAACCCGACGCCCGAGGTCCACCCCGATCTCGCGCACAAGCACGCGCGGATCGTGGCCACGGGGCGCTCGGACTACCCGCCTCAGATCAACAACGTGCTCGCCGTCCCCGGGATCTTCCGCGGCGCCTTCAACTGTGGCGCGAGCGCGATCACCGAAGGCATGAAGCTGGCCGCGGCCAACGCGCTGGCCGGCCTGGTCGGAGAGGACCTCCGGGAGGACTTCATCATCCCCTCGCCGTTCGACCCGCGGGTCGGTCCGGCGGTCGCGGAGGCAGTCGCCAAGTCTGCTCATCGCGACGGCGTCGCCCGCCACTGAGGGGCGACCCTTCCACCCCCCTTCGTCACCTTTGCGCGTCGCCATCGTTCTTGAATTGCCAGGAGTTGCCAGAGGTGTGACAAGAACGGGGGTTCGCGGTGGAGCAGGAGACGGCACACGAGGAGCTGTTCGTCCGTCTGCGCGATGCCTCCGCAGATCCCGCTCGCCAACGCCGCCTCCGAGAAGAGGCCATCCACCTCCATCTCCCGCTCGTGCAGTGGTGCGTCAACGACTTCGACCCTCGGTTCGACGTGCGCGACGACGTGGTCCAGGTCGGGCGGATCGGCCTGATCAATGCGGTCGATCGCTTCGACCCGAGCCGCGGTGTCGCCTTTCGCACGTTCGCTCGGCCCACGATCAATGGCGAGATCCTCCGCTACTTCCGCGATCGCGACTGCTCGATCCGACTCCCCCGCCGCTATCGCGAGATCACGCACGCCGCCCGGTCTTCTCGCGAGCATGTCCAGCGCCGACTCGGGCGTGAACCGAAGCTGGCCGATCTCGCGCACTTCCTCGGAATTCCGCTGGAGGAGGTCGAGGCGGCCTTCGCGGCCGAACACGCCTGCTCGGTGCGATCGCTCGACCAGCCCCTGACCGACGTCCGAGGCCGACCGACCCAGCACGGCGCGCTCGACGAAGCCCTGGAAGCCGCGGCCGAGCACCACGCGTTGCGCGACGCGATCTCGCGCCTACCGCCCGACGAGCGCCTGGTCGTCGGGCTGCACTATTGGCAGGGGCTCACGCAGGACCAGATCGCGCGCCGGCTGGGGAGGTCGCAGATGCACGTCTCACGCGCGCTTCGACGGGCCCAGGGACGGCTGCACGTGCTGCTCACTGCTTAGGTCGGCCCCCGTCGGCCTCGAGGGCCTCGACCGACGCCGGCAGCAGGATGCACACCAGAACGATGACCGACGGCAGGGCGAGCGCGAGAGCGGCACCCCAGGTGCCGCCAC
>JBQCDC010000029.1:0-22542 GCA_051961575.1 Marmoricola sp. | reverse complement strand
GCGCGCAAACAGAAGGAGGCGGCCGCAGGCGCTGCCGCCTACGTGGAGCTGCTGGGCGACCTGGCCACCGGGCTGCCTCGCGACGTGGTGCTGGCCACTGACAACGCGATGGCCTGCTACTACGGCGCGATGCCCAACCTCCCGATGTACACACCGTCCTATCTCTTCCCGACCGGCTACGGCACCCTCGGGTACGGCCTGCCTGCCGCGATCGGCGCGAAGCTCGCGGCACCCGAACGGCCCGTCGTCGCCATGCTGGGCGACGGTGGCGTGATGTTCACCGTCCAGGAGCTGGCGACAGCCGCCGAGCTCGGCATGCCGCTGCCCGTCGTCATCGTGGACAACACCGGCTACGGGGAGATTCGCGCGGAGATGCTCGACCGCCACGATCCCGTCCATGCGGTGACCTTCGCCGCGCCCGACTTCGCACTGCTCGGCCAAGCCCTGGGCTGCGGCGGAGTCACGCTCGACGGCCCGGACGGGCTGGGCGATGCCGTTCGAGCCGCGCTGTCCGCTGACCGCCCCACCTTCATCCATGTCCGATTGTCAGAAGGAGCATCCTCATGAGCACACCCGCATCCCTGTTGGAGATCACCTGGACCGACCCGGTCACCGGCCGGAAGGGCTATGTCGTGATCGACCGCCTGGTGCGCGGTCTTGCCAGCGGGGGGCTGCGCCTGCGCGAGGGCTGCAGTCTCGAGGAGGTGCGCGGGCTGGCGCAGGGGATGACCCGCAAGGAGTCGCTCGTCTACGACCCCGCCGACCACTACCTACCGCTCGGTGGCGGCAAGGGTGGGATCGACGTGGATCCGCAGGATCCGCAGGCGGTCGAGGTCCTGCGGCGCTTCCTCACCGCGATCCTGCCGGTGGTCCGCGAGCAGTGGAACACCGGCGAGGACTTCGGTCTCCATCAGGCCACGATCGACGAGGTGGTGCGCGAGCTGGGTCTGGACTCCACCGTCGAAGCGGCGTTCGCGACCCTCGATGACCCCGAGGCGGCACGTGCTCGACTGTCGAACGCTTTCGCGGTGATGGTCGACGGCATCTCTTTGGGCGATCTCGTCGGCGGCTACGGCGTGGCCCGCGCGGCCATCGACGCGGCCCCGAAGTTCGGCATCGAAGCGCAGGGCGCGACGGCGGTCGTTCAGGGCTTCGGCTCGATCGGTGGCGCCGTTGCTCGCTATCTCTCCCAAGCGGGCGTCAAGGTGATCGCCATCGCCGACCGCGACGGTCTGCTGAGCGACCCCGATGGCCTGGACGTCGAGGCGCTCCTCGCCGCCCGTAACACCTTCGGTGTCGTCGACCGCGCCACGTTGCCGGCGTCCGTGCGACAGTCCGACCGCGACGACTGGCTCGGCCTTGAATGCGACATCCTGGTACCGGCCGCCATGTCGTACGTGATCCAGCCGGCCGACGCCGACCGTGTCCACGCCAGGATCGTCGTCGAGGGCGCGAACATGCCGACCCTTCCCGAGGCCGAGGCCTCTCTCCTCAAGCGCGGCATTCCCGTCGTCCCGGACTTCCTCGCCAATGTCATGACCAACGCCTGGTGGTGGTGGAACGTCTTCGGCGACATCGAGCCGACGGCCGAGTCGGCGTTCGCGAAGATCGATCGTGTGATGGCCCGCCTCATCGACCGCGTCGTGGCTGATGCGGTCGATGGTGTGACGCTGCGTGACGCCGCGCAGGCGTTGGCCAACGCCAACGCGGCTGCCCTTCAGGAGCGGTTCGGCTCCTGAACGAGGGGCTCGGCAGCTCGCGCATCTACGCCCGCGCGAGCTGCCGCAGGCTTCCGTCGGGTCAGCAGAACCCCGACGATCGCGAGTGATCCGCCGGCGAACGACCTGGCCGGCGGCACTTCGTGCAGTGCCACCCAAGCGATCAGGGTCGCGATGAAGGGGACCAGGAAGGTGGTCAGCGACAGCGCGCCCACGTTCGAGTGGCGTAGCGCGAACGCCCAAGTGCTGAAGCCGATGGCGGTGGGGAGCAGACCCAAGTAGACGATCGAGGCGAGGACGTCGGCGTGCGTCATCGCGTGCCCGAGACCGCCTGCCCACGGAAGGCACGTGACGGCGCCGACCAAGAAGGAGATCCACACGACCTGCATGCCCGGCAGGCGTGCGAGCAGGGGCTTCTGGGTCATCACACCGACCGCGTACATCAGGGCGGCGATGAGCACCAGAAGGACTCCGGCGACATCGCTTCGATGCGAGCTCGCGCTGCCGTAGGCGATCAGGGCTACGCCGCTGAACCCGACCGCGATGCCGAGCAGGAGCCAACGCGTGAAGGGCTCCTTGAAGAGGACGGTCGCCAGCAGCGCGACGATGATCGGGCCGACCTGAACGATGAGTGCCGCGGTGCCGGCGTCCACGCGCCGCTCGCCGGCGTTGAGGGTGATGTTGTAGACGCCGAACCATCCGACGCCGCCGGCCAAGAGCAACAGCCATTCACGGCGAGTCGGCGGGAGCCAGCCCTGCCGGAAGACAAACGGTGCGATCACCAGCGCCGCCACCAGGAGTCGCCCTGCGCCGAGGCCAGCGGGGCTGACGCGCGAGCCGATGTCGCGGATGACCACGAACGCCGAGGCCCAGAGCACGAGAGTGGTCGCGGCCGCGATCGCGGGTAAGGCTGCCCGCCATCTCGACTCGGTCGTCACGGGCGCCAATCTAGGTGCTGCCGAGCCCTCGCAGCACGCGGTTTTCGGACCTCGCGGTCCGCGGTCTCAGAGCTCGAGCTTGTAGCCGAGACCGCGCACGGTCACGAGCAGCTCCGGCTCGGCCGGGTTGACCTCGAGCTTCGCGCGCAGTCGCTTCACGTGCACGTCGAGCGTCTTGGTGTCGCCCACGTAGTCGGAGCCCCAGACGCGATCGATCAGCTGGCCGCGGGTGAGCACCCGACCGGGGTTGCGCAGGAACATCTCGAGGAGGTCGAACTCCTTGAGTGGGAGCTTGGTCTGCACGCCCTTGACCGTGACGACGTGGCGCTCGACGTCCATGCGGACCTCGCCGGCTTCGAGCGTCATCGGCGCCAGATCCGGCTCGACCCCCCGGCGCAGCACGGCGCGGATGCGGGCGACCAGCTCGCGTGGCGAGTAGGGCTTGGTGACGTAGTCGTCAGCACCGAGCTCGAGCCCGACGATCTTGTCGACCTCGTCGTCCTTGGCGCTCACCATGATCACCGGGACGCTGGAGGTCTGCCGGATCTGGCGGCACACCTCGGTCCCGGGCAGGCCCGGCAGCATCAGGTCGAGCAGGACGATGTCGGCGCCGTTGCGGTCGAACTCCGCGAGCGCCTCGGGGCCGGTCGCGGCGATGGCGACCTCGAAGCCCTCCTTGCGCAACATGTACGCGAGTGCGTCGCTGTAGCTCTCTTCGTCCTCGACGACGAGTACACGGGTCATGGGGTCATCCCCTCTTCACTATGGATGGATGTGGCGTACGTGTTCGGCAGCGTCAGGGTGAAGGTGGAACCTTGGCCCTCCACTGACCACACCCGTACGTCGCCTCCATGGGAGGCGACCACGTGCTTGACGATGGAGAGACCCAATCCGGTGCCTCCTGTCGAGCGGTGCCGCGCCGGGTCGACGCGGTAGAACCGTTCAAAGATCCGCTCGAGCTCGTTCGCGGGGATGCCGACGCCTTGGTCGGTCACCGAGATCTCGAGGGCGTTGTCGATGGTCTTGGTCGTGATCACGATCTTCGACCCGGCCGGTGAGTAGGTCACCGCGTTCGCGACCAGGTTGCTGACCGCCAGCTCGATCTGACCGCGGTTGCCGAGGAGCTTCAGGCCCTCGTCTCCCTGGTGGGTGATCGTGATGTCGCGCTCGACCGCGTCCGTGCCGTTGGCCTCCATGACCGAGCGGACGATGTCGTCGACCGCCACGTGGGCGGGCGCGTCGAGGGCGTCGTCGTCCTGGAGCCGGGACAGCTCGATGATCTGCTGGACCAAGCGCGCGAGCCGGTCGCTCTCGTTGTGCATCCGCGAGGCGAAGCGCTGCACGGCCTCCGGATCGTCCGAAGCGTCCTTGACCGCATCCGAGAGCAGCTTGATCGCGCCCACCGGCGTCTTGAGCTCGTGGGAGACGTTGACCACGAAGTCGCGACGGATCGACTCCAGGCGCCTCTCGCGGGTCCGGTCCTCGGCGAGCGCGAGGGTCAACCGCGGGTTCAACTGAGCCACGCGCGCGCTGACAGTGCGGGGCGGAAGTCCGGCGCCTCGAGGAATGACGAGGTCTGCCTCCCGAGGCTCGCCGTCGCGACGCACGTCGGCGACCAGTCGGGCCAGCTCGGGGGAGGTGATCCGATTGCCTTCGAGCAGTCCCATCGCCTGCGCGGGCGCGGAGGACTTCAAGACGTTGTCGCTGGCATCGACCAGGAGCGCACTGGACCGCAGGGCCCCCAGAACGGCGCCGATTCCGGCGGGCAGATCAGGGTCGCGCTCGGGGTCCGGGTGCTGCTGCGCCTCGCTCAGGCGCCACGCTAGTACGACGCCTCCGCCGAGCACTGCACCGAGCAGCGCAAAGAGGAGAGCTTGGGTTGTCGCACTCACGGGCCGATCGTACGCAGCATTTCGCCCATCATTCGCCCAGCGGTGGTCTTCGAGCGGCACAGTTCGCGACTGTTCACCGTCCGTTCACGCTCCAACGCTTCCGCTTCACCGTTTGCGCATAGAGTCTGATACATGCGCGACGCTTACGGTGACCAACTTGACGCCATCCGCGACGACCTGGTGGCGATGGCTCAACTCGTCCAAACGGCGGTTAACCGCGCCACGTCGGCCCTGCTCGACGGCGATGCCTCGCTGGCCGAAGACGTGATCTCCGCCGACGGCGAAATCGACGCGATGGTCCAGAAGCTCGAGGACCAGAGCTTCGAGTTGCTGTCGCTGCAGAACCCCGTCGCCGGCGACCTGCGCATGCTGGTCTCGTCGCTGCGTATGGTCTCCGAATTCGAGCGCATGGGCGACCTCGCGGTCCACATCGCCAAGATCGCTCGGCTGCGGACCCCCGAGACCGCGGTTCCCGCCGAGCTCGTTCCGATCATCTCGCGGATGGCTGCGGTCGCCGAGGTCATGGTCGCCAAGGTCGAGTACGTCATCGCCAACTCCGACGTGCGCGCCGCGGAGGAGATGGAGGAGATCGACGAGGAGATCGACAAGCTCCGCCGCAAGTCCTTCCGTGAACTGCTCGGCTCGAACTGGACCCACGGCGTCGAGCCGGCCGTCGACATCGCCCTCCTCGGTCGCTACTACGAGCGCATCGCCGACCACGCGGTCTCGATCGCGAAACGCGTTGTCTTCCTGGTGACGGGCGAAGGCCCGATCGCCTAACACCGGAGGTTGAGGAGCGCCGAAGGCGCGTCACGAAACCCCACACCCGGAGGTTGAGGAGCGCCGAAGGCGCGTCACGAAACGAAGCTTTGTGCACCCGCTTGTCCACAGCGCGGCTCCGTCTCGCTGCCTACCCGTGAGCTAGCCATTCAACCTTGGCCACATGGGTTACTGCTACATCCTCGAATGCTCCGACGGGTCGTACTACGTGGGTAGCACTCGCAACCTTGAAGGTCGGGTGGCGCAACACAACAGCGATCTCTATGGAGCGGCTTACACGCGCCGCCGTAGGCCGGTGCGACTCGTGTGGGCGGCTGAGTTCCCGACGCTTGTAGAAGCGTTCGGCTTCGAGAAGCGTGTCCACGGGTGGGGGCGGGCGAAGCGGCAAGCGCTCATTGACGGTCGAATCGAGGACCTTCATGCGCTCGCATCGAGGGCGCGTCGGGTTTCGTGACGCCGCTGCGCGGCTCCTCAACCTCCGGGGCTCCGGTTTCGTGACGCCGCTGTGCGGCTCCTCAACCTCCGACGATTTAGCGGCCCTGGTTGGCTACGGCGGCGGCAGCGGCTGCTGCGGCTTCGGCGTCTAGGTAGCGACCCTTGCCGATCGCGTTCCCGCTCTCGTCCATCTCGTAGACCAGCGGCTGGCCGGTCGGGATGTTGAGCTCGGCGATGTCGGCGTCGCTGATGCCTTCGAGGTGCTTCACGATCGCGCGGAGGCTGTTGCCGTGGGCGGCGATCAGGACGATGTCGTGCTGCTGCAGGTCGTCGACGATCGCGGACTCCCAGTAGGGGAGCAGACGGGTGATGACGTCCTTGAGGCACTCGGTGCGCGGGGCTGCGTCACCGAGGTCGGCATAGCGGACGTCGTTGATCTGTGAGAACTCGCTGTCGTCCGCCAGCGGAGGCGGCGGGGTGTCGAAGGAGCGGCGCCAGAGCATGAACTGCTCCTCGCCGTACTCGTCGAGGGTCTGCTTCTTGTCCTTGCCCTGCAGAGCGCCGTAGTGACGCTCGTTGAGGCGCCAGCTGCGCCGGACCGGGATCCAGTGGCGGTCCGCGGTGTCGAGCGCCAGCTGTGCGGTGATGATGGCGCGGCGTAGCAGCGAGGTGTGCACCACGTCCGGGAGCAGGCCGGCCTCGGCCAGCTGGTTGCCGGCGCGAACGCCTTCAGCACGACCCTTCTCGGTCAGCGCGACGTCGACCCAGCCGGTGAAGAGGTTCTTCTCGTTCCACTCGCTCTCACCGTGACGCAGCAGGATGAGGGTGCTCATCAGGGGGTCGCGGTGGCGGTGGGCGTCGCCGAGCCGGTCGGCGTCGTGGTGCCGGTCGGCACCAGGTACTTGGCCCAGTAGTTGTTCGGGTCGCTCGCCGGGAAGACGGGCACCCGCATGGTGATGGTCTGCGCGCTGCCCGTGTTGATCACGAACTTCATCGTCACGTAGGCGCCGTCCGCCGGGTTCGCGCCCTGCGCGAGGTTGGCCGGAACGGTGATCGCGACGCCGTGGTCGCCTGGCTGGTCGGCGGGCTGCGGGTTGTAGGAGGTGCTCGGTGCGAGCGTGATCTTCGGGTCGACCGTGCCACCCGCGGGCGTCGTGATCGAGATCGACTCGACCGTGGCCGCCTGGCCCGGCGTGTAGGAAGCCTGGGTCGCCGGGTCGCTGCCGCTCGTGTTGACGAAGCTTCCGACGAAGGTGCCGTCGGTCGAGCCGGCCGCGGGGATGATCACGGCTGCGTTGAGGATCTGGACGATGCCGTCGCGGTTGTCCACGCCTGCGCCCGACTGGTACTGCTTGTTCGTCTGCACCCCGAAGCCACATGCAGCAAGGGTGGGGACCAAGAGCAACACCGCTGTCGCGGAGACGCGGCGGCGAAGGGTGGTCATGGCGATCATGGCCTGAGTCGTCCTCTCAGTGGGTGCGAGCGTGCTCACCCTACCGTTGCCGCAGACCGAAGTGCAGGCCGCACCAGACGGTGGCCGCGGCCGCTGCGATCAAGCACACAACGGTGATGATCAGCAGCACTGTGGCGCCCGTTCGCCGAGCGATCACCAGGGGAAGTTCCGACAATCCCGCCTTGTGATCGACGACCAGATCCGGCAGCGAGGTCAGGAAATGCACGGTCAGGCCTAGTGCTCCAGTCGCGACCAGCACCTGCCAGGTCGGCGCGTTGCCGTGCACGCCAGCGCCCCAACCGCCGTAGGCCAGGTAGGTGGCGAACAGGGGGAACGTCACCATCCATCCGAAGAACGAGGCCGGCGTCCGATGCAGGATCCGGTTGTGCAGGAATCCGACGGGCAGGGTCAACAACAGCGCCGCTCCCGCGATCGTTCCGTTCAGTGCGGCCACCGGCAGGCTCATCAGAACCAACACCACGGCCAGGTAGGTCGCATTGCCCGGCGGCAGCGCGCCGGAGGCGACGGGCTTCTTCGTCCGCTCGCCCCGGGCGTCCGCGGACGCGTCATAGGCGTCGTTCATCAGGCCGAGCGCGAGCTGCGTCAACAGGACACCGCCGGCTGCGACGAGTGTTCCGCCGACACCTCGGTGATCCCAGGCGGCAACGCCGGCGACGAGGGCGGCGAGGACGAACGCTTGGACTGGGTGAGCGGATCGGGTCAAGAGCCCGAGCTGGTAGATCGGGCGGATCGGAACGCGTGCGGGCTTCGGCTCGAGCCTGCGCTGTGTCTTGACGTCCTTCTTCTCGGCCTTCCGGTCCTTCTTGGCCGCACGCTTCGCTGCCTTGGCCTCGAGCTTCGCCTCCCGCTTCGCGGTCTGCTCCTCGGCCTTCGCTGCTTTCTTGGCGGCCTTCGGGTCGTCATTCGGGAGCGCCGGCGGCGGAGGTGGCACCGGGCGCGACGGCGGGGGCGGAGGTGGCGGAGGACCGGCGGGCTTGGCCCGGGCGTCGTCGTCGTTCGGCTCAGTCATGACAAGGGAAGTATCGAACCTCCGGCACGGACATCGGCGCAATTCGCGACGACAAACCCTTGTATTTCTGGGGATCCGGCCCCTGTGCGGCACATGTGCAAGACGTTTGTCAACCCCGCATTAGCGTCCTGACCTGCGCAAACGCGAAAAAGTGACCGCGTGTCACGTGTTAGACTGGTCACTGTCGAAAGGGCTTCGTGAACAACATGACTTTTACCGTCGGCGAGACCGTCGTTTACCCCAACCACGGTGCAGCGGTTATTGAAGACATTGAAATGCGCACCATCAAGGGCGAGGAGAAGCAGTACCTGGTACTGCGCATCGTCGCTCAGCAGGACCTCGTCGTTCGAGTGCCCGCCTGCAACTTGGACCTCGTCGGAGTTCGTGACGTCGTTGACCGCGACGGCCTCGACCGCGTCTTCGAGATCCTCCGCGCGATCGTCCCCGACGAGCCGACCAACTGGTCGCGTCGGTACAAGGCGAACCTCGAGAAGCTGCACTCCGGCGACGTCATGAAGGTCTCGGAGGTCGTTCGCGACCTCTGGCGTCGTGAGCGCGACCGCGGCCTGTCCGCCGGTGAGAAGCGCATGCTGGCCAAGGCCCGCCAGATCCTTGTTTCGGAGCTCGCCCTGGCCGAGCGCACCAACGAGGACAAAGCTGAGGCCATGCTCGACGAGGTTTTGGCTTCCTGACGGATCCGTCTATGCACGCACCTCGCGGCGTTATCGTCGCTTGACGTGCATAAAGCACGCCTACGCTCCTCTGCCTTGCGAGCTACGCACCTAGACGAATCCGCTGTGGTTGCTGGGCGCTTGGTTGCGGTGACCACCATGGATCTGTGCTCGCGGTGATCTCGGAGGTTGAGGAGCCGCGCAGCGGCGTCACGAAACCCCTCGCGAAGGGACGCACCTGTGTTGAGTGATCCGATTGCGCTCGGGGTCGTTCCTGATGAGGGGCGAGGGGCGTTGCCGTTCGCTCTGGTCTACGGGGAGCCTCTGATCGCTGCTGCGACGTTCGCGGTGGAGGCGGCCGACATCACGGTGCTCGATCCTCGGACCGAGTGGACCGCTGTCGTTGAGACCGGCCTGCCGCTGGTGATGCACGATCCGCTGTGCCCGTTGACTCCGTCGGCGTTTCTTGGCGAGGCGGTGGACGTCGCGCTCGAAAGTGATCAGGTTGTTGTCGGGGTTCGGGTCGTGACCGACACGATCAAGGTGGACCTCGGTGATCGGCTGGGGGAGACCGTCGATCGTTCGGGGTTGAGTGAGGTCACATCGCCGATCGTGCTGCCGGCTCGGGTCATCGCTGAGCTGACCGAGCTGCCAGGTGGGGACTTCGCTTCGATCGTGGAGGCGCTCGAGGGATTCGGCCTCCGGCAGGTGGAGGCGCCGGCCATGTCGCGGCGGGTTCGCACGCGTGATGACATCCCCGTTCTTGAGGCGTTGGGTCGACCCTCAGGTGCGGAGCAGGAGCTCCTCGGCCACCACTAGGTCCTCGGCGTAGGTCACCTTCAGGTTGGCCGCGGTGCTGGCCACGCCGACGATGGTGAGGTCGGTGAAGCGCTCGATGCACGAGGCGGTGTCGGTGCCGCGGAATCCCGCGGCGTCCGCCCGTCCATAGGCCTGGAGAAGCTCGGGGGCGCGGAACGCCTGCGGCGTCTGCACCGCCACCAGGTCGGCGTGATCGGTGCCCAGCACGTGATCGACCTGCACCGTCGGAATGGCTCCGCCGTGCACGCGCGCCGCCGCCACGACGTCGTGGAACAAGCCAACCGGCGCCAGCGGACGGGCGGCGTCGTGGATCGCGACCACGTCGATCTCCCCGGACTCGATCAGCGGGCGCAGCACCTCGAGGGCGTTCCACTCGGAGTCGTGTCGTTCGACACCGCCTTCCACGATCCAGACCTCGTCCGAGCCCAGCACCGGTTGGACCGCCTCCGCGAGCTCGTCTCGATCATCGGCGCGCACGACGACCACCACGCGGGTCGGGTGTGCGTCCAGGGCGGATCGCACGGAGCGAGCGATCACCGGGGTCCCCGCGATGGTCAGGAGCGCCTTGTTCACGCCTGCGCCGACGCGAGCACCCACGCCGCCCGCCAGCACGACGATGGCGGCCCTGTCCAGGGCGACGGCGCTCACGAGACGTGCGGTCGCGCGAGCTTGATCAGCGTCGCCGACACGAGCTCGGATCGTTCCTGCGGCAGCATGTGGCCTGCCTCGGGAGCCACGAGCAGCTCGGCGCCCGGGATCTCGCTCGCGATTCGCCGGGCGTGCGAGATCGGGGTCAACACGTCGCGCGTGCCCACCAGCACCCGGGTCGGGATCCCGTCGAAGGCCTTGAGGGCAGCGGTGCGCTCATGGTTGTTGATGATGTCCTCGTAGAAGCCCACGAGCGTCGCAGCGGGCGAGTTGATCAAACCTTCGACCACATAGGCCGCGTCGGCCAAGTGCATCGGCTGCCCCAGCGCGAAGTTGCGCACCACCACGCGCTCGACGATCGGCGCCCGACGCCGAGCCTTGCGCGAGAGCGTGCGCGACCGCAGTGCGAGCAACCGGGGGATCTGGGCGCGGAGAGCGGGTCCCATCTCGGGGAGGCCCAAGGTCACCGTGTCCATGGCTCCCGACGAGGTCGACACGAACGCGGCGCCCACCGTGCGCTCGATGAGGTCCGGTCGTTCCTCGACCAGCGCACACATGGTCATCCCGCCGATCGAGTGCCCGGCGAGCAGGAGCTTCCCCTCTGGCGCGTAGGCGTCGAGCAGCTCGCCCATGTCGCGCGCCAGGTTGGCGACCGTGCACTCGGACTTCGCGACCTTGGTCGACTGGCCGTGACCCCGGTGGTCCCAGGCGATGATCTGGACATCGCGCCCGAACTCGGCGAGCAGGTCGCGCACCTGGTTGTCCCAATCGGCACGATCCGCGGTCCAGCAGTGCGCCAGCGCGATGGTCAGGTCGGCGTCGCTGCGGCCGTATCGGTTGAACGCCAGGTCGATCCCGGTCGAGGTCGTGAACATCTCGGGCAGTTTGCTCATGACTTGTCTCCTCGTGTCAGCAGGGCTGTCGCGATGGCTGCCAGTCCCTCGCCTCGGCCGGTGAGGCCGAGTCCGTCCGTCGTCGTGGCGGAGAGCGAGACCGTGATCCCGTGCCGCTGCGCGATGGTCTCCTCGGCTTCGATCCGTCGAGGTCCGATGCGTGGGGTGTTCCCGATCAGCTGAACCGCCACGTTGGCGACCTCCCAGCCGGCACCGCGCACTCGTCGGAGCGACTCGGACAGCAGATCATGGCTGGGCGCACCTGCCCACTGGGGCTCCGCAGTGCCGAAGTTGCTCCCCAGATCTCCGAGGCCCGCCGCCGAGAGCAGGGCATCGCAGATCGCGTGCAGCACCACATCGCCGTCGGAGTGACCGGCCAGGCCGACGGGGGAGTCGGGCCATGCCAGGCCGGCGACCGCCAGCGGCACGCCG
The DNA here is from genome assembly GCA_051961575.1 of Marmoricola sp. GTDB lineage: Bacteria > Actinomycetota > Actinomycetes > Propionibacteriales > Nocardioidaceae > Marmoricola. Next base: position 10,833 of record JBQCDC010000029.1, on the reverse strand, counting down.
GGCTCCAGCCGATGGACGTCGATCCCTTGGCCGATACGTAGATCCACACGTCGATCATTCCTTACGCGCTGCTTACGATGCGCAGGATCGGTGTCCATCGCCTCGAATTCTCGGCTCGTCGGCAGGACGATGGTCTCGTGCACGAGCGACGATGGGACGCAGCGGCCGGCCTCGTCGCCGGTGGCGCTGGGTTGGCAGCGACCGTCGGCGTCGCCTGGGCCTTCAACACCACGACGCCCGTCGTGGCCGTTGCTGAGTTCGTCCGGGACCACACGCCCGGTCCGCTGGCCGTGAAGCTGGTCCACCTGGTCAAGCACGCCGACAAACCGCTGCTCATCACCACGACGACGGTGGTCGTGCTTCTGCTCGCCGTCGGCTTCGGGATCCTGGCTCGCACCCGTCCGGTCTACAGCGAGATCGGCATCCTGGTGGTCAGCGCGATCGGGCTGGCCGCGATTCTCCACCAGCCGCACGTCGACGGATCCGCGGTCCTCGCGGTGCTCGTGGGACTGCCCGTGTGGATCGTGGTCCTGCGTGCGCTGGTCGCGCGCGCCCGCCCCGAGCCGGATGGGCGCCGACAGTTCCTGTCCATCGCGGGCGGCGTGGTGGTTGCGGGCGGGCTCGCCCTCTGGGCCGGCCGCGCGATCAGCGCTGGGACCCGCGCGGTGGAACGCGCCCGCAGCAAGCTGCGTCTTCGGGTGACCTCCGGCGTCGCTCCGAGAAACGCGACGGTGGATGTGCCGGGCATCGTGCCCTGGCGTACCAGCGCCGCCAACTTCTACCGCATCGACACCGCGCTGTCGGTACCCGCGATCGAACCGTCGTCCTGGAAGCTTCGCATCCACGGCATGGTGGATCGCGAGATCGAGGTGACCTACGAGCAGCTCATCGCGCGCAAGCTCTCCGAGGGCTGGGTGACGCTGTGCTGCGTGTCCAACCCGGTCGGGGGCAACCTGATCAGCAACGCCTACTTCTCGGGGGTGCCGGTCCGGGAGCTGCTCGCCGAGGCCGGGGTCCACCCGGATGCGGACGCCGTGCTCCAGACCTCGTACGACAACTGGACGTGCGGGACCCCGATCGGTGCTCTCACCGACGACCGGCTCGCCATCCTCGCGGTCGCGATGAACGGTGAGCCGCTGCCTCTCGAGCACGGCTTCCCGGTGCGGACGGTCGTGCCCGGCCTGTACGGCTACGTGTCGGCGACCAAGTGGGTGGTCGATATGGAGGTCACCCAGTTCTCAAAGTTCCAGGCCTATTGGACGCAGCGCGGATGGTCGCAGAACGGGCCGGTCAAGACGGAGTCGCGCATCGACGTCCCCTCGAACGGAGCCCAGGTGCCCGCTGGCACTGTGGGCATCGGCGGTGTCGCCTGGGCGCAGCACACCGGCATCGAACGGGTGGAGATCCAGGTCGATGGCGGCCCATGGCAGCGCGCGGAGCTCGGCGGCGTGCCCGATACGGACACCTGGGTGCAGTGGGGCCTGCGGCTCCCTCTCGCCGCCGGACAGCATCAGGTGGCGGTTCGGGCGACCGACAAGTCGGGGTACACCCAAACGCCGGTCCAGCGCGATGTCGTGCCCGATGGCGCGACCGGCTGGGACTCGATCACCTTCACGGTCGCTTATCCACGCCTGGCTAAAACCCCTACCCTTGACCGGTGACTCTGCGGCTCTACGACTCAGCCACCCAAAGCGTGCGGGACTTCGTTCCGATCACCCCGGGTGTCGCTGGCGTCTACGTCTGCGGCCTCACCGTGCAGTCGGAGCCGCACGTCGGGCACGTTCGCTCGGCGGTGAACTTCGACGTACTCCGCCGCTGGTTGGTGGAGACCGGCCACCGCGTCGACTTCATCCGCAACGTGACGGACATCGACGACAAGATCCTCGCCAAGTCAGCCGAGGCCGGCCGGCCCTGGTACGAGCACGCCTCGATCATGAAGCGGGAGCTGGATGAGGCCTACGCCGACCTGAACGTGCTGCCGCCGACCTATGAGCCCGCCGCGACCGGCCATGTGCCCGAGCAGATCGAGCTGATCACCGAGCTCATCGCCGCCGGGCACGCCTACCCGGCCGCGGACGGTTCCGGCGACGTCTACTTCGACGTCCGGTCGTGGCCCACCTACGGCGAGCTCACCCGCCAGAACGTAGAGGAGATGGAGCCGGCCGCGGACGCAGACCCCCGCGGCAAGCGCGATCCTCGGGACTTCGCTCTGTGGAAGGGCGCCAAGGAGACCGAGCCGGTCACCGCCACCTGGCCGTCGCCCTGGGGCCGCGGGCGTCCGGGCTGGCACATCGAGTGCTCGGCGATGGCGGGCAAGTACCTCGGGCCGGCCTTCGACATCCACGGCGGTGGCGTGGACCTACGGTTCCCGCACCACGAGAACGAGCAGGCGCAGTCGCGGGCGGCGGGCCGACCGTTCGCCTCGTACTGGATGCACAACGCCTGGATCACGACCGCCGGCGAGAAGATGAGCAAGTCGCTCGGCAACTCGCTGCTGATTCCACACGTCCTCGAGCGCGTGCGCGGCATCGAGCTGCGCTACTACATGGTGGCCGCGCACTACCGCTCGAACGTGGAGTTCTCCTTCGAAGCGCTCGACGAGGCCGCGACTGCCTTCCGGCGCATCGAGAACTTCCTCGACCGCGCGGCCGAGGTCCTGGGCGGTATCCCCGACGACGGTCTGATGTGCGCTGACTTCGTGGACGCCATGAACGATGACCTCGGTACGCCGGCGGCGGTCGCCGCACTCCATGAGGTGGTACGCGAGGGCAACAAGCTGCTGGCCGACGGTCCGTCCGAGGCCCTGCGTGGAAACGCGGCTTCGGTTCGCAAGATGCTGGCCGTCCTCGGCCTCGACCCCGCTGAACCTGCCTTCTCGAGCACGTCGGACGTTCAGCTGGTCGGCGTGGTCGACGCGCTGGTCAAGGGTCTGCTCGAGCAGCGCACGGCAGCCCGTGCGTCGCGAGACTTCGCGGCGGCCGATGCGATCCGTGACCAGTTGAAGGCGGCCGGCGTCGAGATCGAAGACACCCCTGAGGGCCCCCGGTGGACCCTGGAAACGAGCATGTGATGGCAGGCAACAGCGCACGTCGAGGCGCGATCAAGAAGACCGGCAAGGGGAACCCGACGGCGGGTTCCGGAGGTCGCGTTCGCCGCGGCCTCGAGGGCAAGGGCCCCACGCCGAAGGCCGAGGATCGGCCCAATCACAAGGTATACAAGGCGAAGAAGCGCGATGAGCGTGCTCAGGCCGCTCGCCCGAAGCGCCGCACGACAGGCGATGCCGAGTGGGTCGCCGGTCGCAACTCGGTCGTCGAGACCCTGCGCGCTGGCATGCCGGTCACCGCGATCTACGTGGCCGAAGGAGCCGAGCGCGACGGGCGTCTCCGTGAGATCTTCGGCGCAGCAGCCGAGAGCGGCATCTCGCTGCTCGAGGTGCCGCGCGGCGAGCTCGACCGGCTCACCGGTGGCGCCGTGCATCAGGGCATCGCGGCGCGAACGCCGGCCTACGAGTACGCCCACCCCGACGATCTGCTGGACTTCGCGGCCAAGAACCACGAGAAGCCGCTGATCGTGGCGCTGGACTCGGTGACGGATCCGCGCAACCTGGGAGCCGTGGTGCGGAGCGCAGCGGGATTCGGAGCGCATGGCGTCGTCATTCCCGAGCGTCGTGCCGCAGGCATGACCGCGAGCGCGTGGAAGACCAGCGCCGGCGCGGCCGCCCGAGTACCGGTCGCACAGGCCCCCAACCTCACCCGGCAGCTCAAGGCCTACCAGGATGCGGGCTGCATGGTCGTCGGTCTCGCGGCGGATGGGGAGGTCTCCCTGCCGGAGCTCGCGCTTGCGGACGGGCCGCTCGTCCTGGTGATCGGCTCCGAGGGCAAGGGCCTCTCGCGGCTGGTCACCGAGACGTGCGACCAGCTGGTGTCGATCCCGATGAGCAGTCAGCTCGAGTCGCTCAACGCCGGCGTCGCGGCCGGCATCGCGCTCTACGAGATCGCTCAACGCAGGGGCTGAGACCAACCCCCTACGATGGGCGCGCGCTCGTGCGCACGCCGCGTTAGCTCAGATGGCCAGAGCACCTGTCTTGTAAACAGGGGGTCGTCGGTTCGATCCCGACACGCGGCTCCGGAATCCGTCCCCTGTGGACAGGACCTCATCGGCGGTCGTACCGTCCCGATATGCGTCTGCATCGCGATGCGAAGGTAGAACTGCTCCGCTCGATCCCGCTCTTCGCTGACTGCAAGGCGAGCGAGATCGCCGAGGTGGCGGCTGTCGCCGACGAGATCGATCTGCCTGCAGGTGACCAGGTCGTCACCGAGCACGCTGAGGGGCGCGAGTTCGTCGTGGTCATCGACGGCAGCGCCAGCGTCACGAGGGGCGGAGAGGTCGTCGACACGATCGGGCCCGGTGAGTGGTTCGGTGAGGTCTCCCTGGTGACGGGCCAACCGCGCAATGCCTCGGTCATCGCGACGACGTCGCTGCATGCCCTGGTCATCGAGGGTCACCGATTCACCCATCTGTTGAAGCACTCACCGAGCATCCGCGAGAAGGTCGAGCGGGCTCTGAGCGGACATCAGCCACAGGCCGACGCCTGAGGCAGCGCCCGGGCTAGCGGACCGCGCCGCCCACCAGGTGGCCGACGAGCAGGGTGACGCCCATGGCGAAGACCCCACCCAGGACGTTGCGGATCATGGCCGGCCCGACCTTCGCGTAACCCAGCTTGGCGGACACGTAGCCGGTCACAGCCAGCGCGGCCGCGACGACCACGGCGGTCACGTAGAAGCGTTCAGGCGACGGCAGCAGGATGGTGAGCAGGGGAATCACCGCGCCGAGCGAGAACGCGGTCATCGAGGCGAGCGCCGCCGAGATCGGGTTCGTCACGTCATCCAGGTCGATGCCGAACTCAAGCTCCGCATGCACGCGCAGCGGGTCCTTCTCGTGGATCTGCTTCGCTGCCTCCCAAGCGACTTCGGCGGACATGCCCTTCTCCTCGAGCATCGAGGCGAGGTGTCGCATCTCCTCCTCGGGCATCCGGGCGAGGTCGTGACGCTCGTGCTCGATCAGAGCGAGCTCGGCGTCGCGCTGGGTCGACACCGATACGTACTCGCCGGCCGCCATGGAGAGGGCACCCGCGACGAGGGCGGCGATACCCGCGATCAGGATGGACGTGCGGTCCGAGGTGGCGCCCGCGACACCCATGACGATGCCGGCCACCGAGACGATGCCGTCGTTGGCGCCGAGCACCCCGGCACGTAGCCAGTTCAGTCGGTTGCCGAGGCCCTCGACATCGCCGTGTTCGTGCTCGATCTCTGTCATCTCCGTGCTCACACCTCGATCCTGGATCCTCGACCGCGCGGCCGCAACGAAGGAAAGGCTGCGCTGATCAGGAATGTCCGGGGCACCACTCGTCCGACGGTACGCCCGCGCGCACGGCGTCGACGTGCTCGCCGCAGCCGGACCAGGTGGTCTTGGAACAGATCTTGCAGGTCACCGGCCTACACATCGGCGAACTCGCAGAACGCGTCGTAGGCGCGAGCGCCGTGGATCGTGGCGGGGCCGCCGTGCATCAGGAAGGTGACGCCGATCGCCTCGGCGGCCTCCTGTCGGGTGGCGCCGGCGCGAGCCGCTGCCTCGCTATGGGAGGCGATGCAGCCGTCGCAGCCTTCGACGACTCCGATCGCGAGCGCGATCAGCTCCTTGGTCTTCCGGTCCAGCGCGCCGTCGGCGAATGCCGCCCGCGACAGCTCGCCGAAGCCCTGGTAGACCTCCGGAATCGACTGCCGGAGCGCGCGGTGGAGCGGCAGGAGGTCGCGCAGGATCTCCTTGCCGTGCGGCGATGGGGCGGTGTCGATGGTCATGATCAAGTCTCCTCTAGTAACCCCCTGGGGGGATATGTGGTGGTACCGTAACATATCCCCCCAGGGGGTTAACGAACGAGCAGAGAGGCAGGGGGATCGATGGACCTTGAACCCGATGAGATGAAGGCGATCATCCTGAGGATGAAGCGCGCGCACGGTCACCTCGGAAAGGTGATCAGCATGCTCGAGGAGGGATCCGCCTGCGAGGACGTACTGACGCAGCTGGCCGCGGTCAACAAGGCATTGAGTCGCAGCGCTTTCGCCATCGTCGCGACCGGGCTCCAGCACTGCCTGACCGACGGTGACGGTATCGACGGCGTCGACGTCGCCAAGATGGAGAAGCTCTTCTTGGCCCTGGCTTAAGCCTTGGCGGTGACGTTGGCCGCCCGCATGTCGAGCGCGGTGATCGGGTGGTTCGTGGTCACCATCCATGCGCGTCCGGGTTTGAGCCAGTAGCGCAGGCTGAGGCGATCGTCGACCGTCCAGACGAGAAGCGGCAGGTTGGCGCGACGAGCGAAGCGCGCTGCCGACAGCCGTGCGAGCCGGTGGTTCGCCACCACCAGGTTCGCGCCACATTCGCGATAGCGGCTCTTGGGGAAGAACTCGGATCCCAGCGACAACCCGACGAGCAGCTGCGGGTAGCCGTTCTGCTCGGCCCACTGTCTGACCGCCTTGACGGAGCGGTCCTCCATCGAGGTCACGATCAGATTCTCGACGCCGAGCGCGTCGATCGCGGCCTTGACGGCGTCGACCTCGTAGGTGAGCTCCGGGCGCGCGTACAGCTCGGGCGGCGAGGTGAACTTGAAGTCGATGTGTGCGCGCTTGCGGGACTGCAGCTTCTGCAGCACGCAGTCGTAGCGCAGGAGTGGATCGCCCGCCGCTGTGCGGGCCTCGGCGTAGGTCAACTGGTCGAGCCGGACCTTCTGGCCGGCGATCTTGACCGAGTCGTCGTGGTTGAGCACCAGCGTGCCGTCGCCGCATCGCTGAACATCGAACTCGACGTACTCGGCGTCGATGTCCAGCGCCCGGTCGACCGCGCGCTGCGTGTTCTCCAGCGCGCGTTCCCGTCCGGCCCCACATCGGTGGGCTGAAACCAGCACATGGTGTCTCATAGCTGCTACTCAGGCTAGGTCGCGCGAGGAGACCAAATCGGTCCCCCGAGGGGAGTGTTGGGTTAACTCGGGGAGAATCTAGGTATGCATCCGGGCCCGCCGCTTCGCCTCGTCGGAGCGCGAGCGTGCGCGCTCGGTCTGGTCGCGACCGTGGGCGGTGTCTGGGGTCACGTTCATGCGGGCGGAGGGGTCCCGGATCTCCTGCAACTTGTCCGGGTCTGGCTCGCCGCCTCGGCGCTCTCGGCTGGATTCCTGCTCCGCGAGGTCGGCTGGCTTCGCATCGCGTCGCTGCTTCTCGGCGAGCAGTTGCTGATCCACACGACGCTGATGGCCTGCGGGGGGATGCCGGCGTCGATGCCAGGGATGGCGGACATGCCCGGCATGCCCGGGATGTCGAGCACGCACATGAGCCTCGTCCCCTCCGTGGGGATGCTCGTCGGTCACGCTGTCGCAGCAGCGGTCGCGGGCCTCTGGTTGTGGCGCGGCGAGCGGACCGCGTGGATGCTCATCGCGCTCGCGGGCGCGTCGCTGCGCATCCTGTGGCGGCACTGCCTGATCGTGCCGGTACCGCGCGCGTCGGTGCCCACCGTCGACGCGGACCTTCTTCCTCTGTGGGGGCTCTGTCGAGCTCGCGACGTCTCTCGGCGCGGTCCGCCGGAGCCGGCGCTGCTCTGAACGTCCTTGGGCTGCGGCCCACCACCCCAAACTTTTGAGGAGTCCTTTTCATGTCTCACCCTGAGCGCACCCAGGTGCGCACTCGTCGACGACGTCGGCGTGTTCTGGCGACGGTGGTCGTCGGCGCGACGTTCGCCGCACTAGCGGCTTGCGGGTCCAGTGCCGGCTCGGTGCCGAACATCTCCGGCGGTAGCGAGCTCGACGCCGTCCTTCCGGCGCGGATCGCGAACATGGCGCTGACCAACCAGGACGGCAAGACCGTTCGTCTCGCTGACTTCAAGGGAAAGACGATCGTCGTGCAAGATGCGATGACGTTGTGCCAGGAGCAGTGCCCGATCGACACGGCCACGTTCGTCGGCCTCGCACGCCAGTATGAGAAGACCGGGTCGAACCCGAGTGACACGGTGTTCCTGTCCATCACCGTCGACCCGCAGCGCGACGACGCGGCTCAGCTCGCGGCCTATCGCGCTCTCTACGCGCCGGGCAAGGGTGCGCTGCCGCAGTGGCAGATGTTGACCGGCGCACCCGCCGACATCGCCGCGCTGTGGAAGTACTTCCACGTCTACACCGAGCGAGTGCACTCGCACGACGTCGTGCGCAACTGGCGGACGGGCGCGCTGCTCACCTACGACGTGCAGCACAGCGACGAGGTCTTCTTCATCGACAAAAACCTGCAGCAGCGTTACCTGCTGGAGGGGATGCCCAGTCTCGGCGGCGTGATTCCCACCAAGATCAAGGGCTTCATGACCGAGGAAGGCATGCAGAACATGAAGATGAGCAACTGGACGGTCGCGAACGGCTTGACCGTGCTCGACTGGGTCCGGGGCCTGTAGGTCCGCTCAGCCTTCAGCGGGGGCGTTCGTTCACGAGTTGGCGCAGGTCGGTGCGCCAGCCCTGGACGAACGCCCCTTCTGTCGTCCCGAGGACGGTGCTGAACGCTCGTGCGACGCTGGCACCGTTCTTCACCGCGTAATAGAAGGCGACCGCCTTCGGCTCGCCGTAGGTGAGTCCGATGTAGCGCCAAGCCAGCCACGCCTCCTCGTAGGTCGCGCCGAGCCCGCCGGCCGTCGGAGCCAGGTCCTCCGAGGTGGGTAGGTGCGTGGGGATGCCCTGCTTGGCCATTCTCGCGATGATCTGGTGCGCGGCGGTCTGGACCGGGATCCCAGCGTGGTCCAGCGCGACGAAGTCTGCGAATCCCTCGAGCATCCAGGTGGGCATCGTGGTCAGCGGGCCTTGGGTCGCGACGTGCGTCGACTCGTGGCTCATCACGACCCGCGCACCCAGCTGGGTCATGGTGTCGAACACCGCAGGGTTCGCGAACACGTGGATCGGTGAACCGTTGGTGAGCGTGCCGTCCGCGGTCGTGGTGATCGCGGCGATGTCAGAGAGCTGCTGAGCCGGGGTCTGCAGGACGTCATCGAGCTGGTCCTGGCTCTGAGGCACCTCGATGACCAGCGTTCCGCGCCAGCGCGGGAGCGCCTTCGCGACCGTCCTGAGCGCGAACTGACCCAGTCCGACGTAGTACCCCAGCGAGCTCGGCACGGTGTCGATGACCACCAGTCGCGGCTTGAGGGCGATCGAGGTCGGGCCGTCGAGCCAGAGGGCGCTGCGATCGCCGTGACCGCCGATCGAGACGATGTTCGCCCTGCCCCGGGAGGCGGAGAAGACCATGGCGATGGTCATCTCGGTGGGGCCGGGATCGAAGGGGAGTCGGTAGCTGGTCGAGACCTCGGCCGCCCAGGCCGATGACCCGAAACGCTTGATCTCACTCGCCGTCAGTGCGGTGGTGTCGATGTACTGGAAGCTCACGCTGCGGACGCCGAGGCGATGGCCGGCGGTCAAGGCGGTGCGCTCGGCCGTGGTCGCGCCGGTCGATCTCGGGTTCGTCAACGCCGTCGCGAAGGAGTCGAGGGCGCCCTGAGCCAGCTGAGCCTGATCCGCCGCGTTCATGGCGGTGGGCTTCGGCGGGGTGATGCTCGTCGACGACGAGCAGCCCGTGACCAGGCCGGCGCACAGGAGCAACGCGGCGAGCGCGCGTGCGAGGCGCATGGGCTTCACTGCTGCTCCTGACACTCCGGGGTGGTGGCCGTCACGCTAGTCGCTCGTCCTGGCAAGTCGTTGAGAGCGTCATCACACGAGAAAGTTCCCTAAATCCCGCGTAACCACTGGTGAGCGGATGCGTTAATGGAACGAGAGATCCTCCCCCAGAGATTCTCCAACCGAGCACCACCACTCCCTCCCCGGTGATGTTTCGGCGTTGAAGCGCCCACGGCACCTCCCTCCCTTAGCCGTGGGCGCTTCGCTATGTCCCGCCGAGCCGTCACTTCTCACGCGTGAGGGGGCATTTCTCACATTCGCCGGGCCGCCTGTGGCGCGGGCTGATCGCGTCTCGCCGACTAGGCTCTCGGGGTGCGGATTCGACTGGCTTACCTCGTAGCTCGTATCGCCGTTCTCCTCTCCCAGCGGGTGCTGGGGCGGACCGGCGGTGTGATCGGGGGGCGGGTCCTGCTGAAGCTGGCGCCCGGGTGTGCAGCGCCGCTCGCGCGAGGCCGACGGATCGTGCTGATCAGCGGCACCAACGGCAAGTCGACGACGACCGCGATGACAGCTGCGGCTGCCGGGGCCGAGCGACCGGTTGCGACGAACGCCGACGGCTCGAACACGCAGCCGGGCATCGTCTGGACGCTCGCCAGTCAGAAGGAAGCCGATGTCGTCCTCGAGACGGACGAAGCGTGGATGACGTGGGCGATCGAAAACCTGAAGCCCGCGGTCGTCGTCCTCCTGAACCTCAGCCGCGACCAGCTGCATCGCAATCCGGAGGTGCACCGGATCGCACGGACCTGGCGCGAGGCACTGCCCGCGGTGCCGATGGCGGTCGCGAATGCGGACGATCCGGCGGTGGCCTGGGCGGCTCAGGCTGCACAGGGCCAGATGTGGGTGGCGGCCGGCCAGCAGTGGACGGCCGACTCGGTCGTGTGCCCGCAGTGCGGCGACATGTTGCAGCGCGACGGCGAACGCTGGTGGAGCGGTTGCGGTCTGACCCGGCCTGAGGCCTCATGGAGCGTAGACGGCGATCGGGTGCTGAGCGCCGGCGAGGTGGTGGGGTCATTCGAGGCGCTGCCCGGTGCCGTCAACGTCTCGAACGCCGCGATGGCCGTGGCGGCTGCGACCGTCATCGGCGGCAGTCC
>JBQCDC010000028.1:0-4836 GCA_051961575.1 Marmoricola sp. | reverse complement strand
TGACTTCGGTGGAAACGTCGCTGCCTTTGAGACGATCGCTTTCGGCGATCTGTCGGTGCTGGTGAAGTTCGGGGTTCAGTTCGGGCTCTTCGGTGGGGCTATCCACCAGCTCGGGACGAAGCCGCACCACGACGCCTGGCTTGCCGACATCGCGCAGGCTCGCCTGCTGGGGGCCTTTGCGATGACAGAGACCGGGCACGGGTCCAACGTCCAGGCGCTGGGGACCACGGCTACCTACGACCCGGCAACCCAAGAGTTCGTGATCCAGACGCCGGATGACGAGGCCCGCAAGGACTACATCGGGAATGCGGCACGGCATGCGCAGGCCGCGGCCGTGTTCGCCCAACTCATCGTCGATGGGACCAACCACGGCGTGCACGCCTTCTTCGTGCCGTTGCGCGACAAGAAGGGCAAGACCCTTCCGGGGATTCGGATCGAGGACTGCGGCTTCAAGCTGGGGCTCAACGGAGTTGATAACGGGCGGATCTGGTTCGACCAGGTTCGGGTGCCGCGGACGAATCTGCTCAATCGTTACGGGGACGTCAGCGAGGACGGGGTCTACTCCTCCCCGATCGACAACCCGGACCGCCGGTTCTTCACGATGCTCGGCACGTTGGTGCAGGGGCGGGTCTGTGTCGGTGGGGGCGGGATCGCTGCCACCAAGGTCGCGCTGACGATCGCGACTCGGTACGCCGACAAGCGGCGTCAGTTCGGTCCCAAGGATCAGCCCGAGATCGTGCTGCTCGACTACGGACACCACCAACGGCGGCTGTTGCCGTTGATTGCGCGCACGTATGCGTTGCACTTCGCGCAGGAGCGGCTTGCCCGCGACTTCGCCGAGATCTTCTCCGCAGGAGACTCCGTCTCCGAGCGTCGGCGGCGCGCGTTGGAGTCTCGGGCGGCCGGGACGAAGGCGTTGGCGACCTGGCACGCGACACGCGCGATCCAGGAGTGTCGCGAGGCTTGTGGCGGTGCGGGCTACCTCGCGGTGAATCGGCTTGCCGCGCTCAAGGCGGACACCGATGTGTTCACCACGTTCGAGGGTGACAACACCGTGCTGCTGCAGTTGGTCGGGAAGGGCCGACTGACCGATCTGAAGGACGAGTTCGGCTCGCTCGACGGTGTCGCGATGGTACGCTTCGTCGGTCTGCAGGCGCTGGAGACGATCGCGGAGAAGACGATCGCGCGCTCGCTGGTCGAGCGCGTTCGCGATGCCGCCACCGGCCAGGATGTCGACGAGCCCGGCGGCGACCTGCACGACCACGAGTACCAGTTGAAGATGCTGCGGACTCGCGAAGAGCGGATCACGGCCTCCGTCGCGCGGCGGCTCAAGGCGGGCATCGAGGCGAGCGAACTCGATCCGGCCGAGGTCTTCAGCCGCTGCCAGAACCACCTCCTGGCGGCAGCCCGTGCGCACGCGGAGCGCATCACGCTGGAGGCGTTCCTCACCAAGGTCGACGGCATGGCCGACGGACCCGAGAAGGACGCGCTCTCGGATCTGGCGTCGTTGCACGCCCTCTCCGAGATCGAGCGCGATCGCGCTTGGTGGTTGGAGCACGGGCGGCTGTCCACTGAGCGGGCCAAGGCGGTGACCCGTGCGGTCGACGGACTGTGCCGGTCGCTCAGGCCGCTCGCCGTCGACCTTGTCGACGCCTTCGCTGTTCCCCAAGAACTACTCCCTCCCCTCGGAGGTTGAGGAGCCGCGAAGCGGCGTCACGAAACCGAAGCAACCTAAGGAGATCCATGGCTCTCGAGTTCAAGCGCGCCAACGCGATCGAAGGTGTGCGGTTCACGGCTCAGGTCGGCGTGCCGAATGTTCTGCAGGGACTGTTCCGTAAGCGCGAGGTCGTCGTCTCGACCGTGGGCAAGCTGCCGGCCGACTTCCTGGCCTATCGACTGGTCGAGGGGCTCGCGCGCAAGTACGGGCCGGATCCGTTCTGGGTGCGGGTCGGCACTGACGACACGCTGCTGCTCACGCATCCGGATGACATCAGGGTGGTGCTCGGTGGATCGCCGAGTCCGTTCGCGGCCGATCCGGAGGCCAAGCGCAAGGGCATGGCGGCGTTCCAGCCGACGGCGCTGAGCATCTCGCGTGGGGATCTGTGGGCTCAGCGGCGGGCGTTTGCTGAGGCGGTGTTGGAGACGGGCTCGCCTCGGCACTCGCTCGCGAAACGCTTCGCTGAGGTTGCCGTCGAGGAGGCCGACGCGCTGCTCGGCTTGGGGGACGAGCTCCGTTTCGCTGCGCTCAACGTTGCTTTTCAAAGGCTCACGCGGCGGATCGTGTTCGGAGATGCGGCTGCTGATGACACGGAGTTGACCGAGCAGCTTGGCGAGCTGATGGCGGCGGGCAACAAGATGCCGGGCAAGCCGGCTCCGGGCTATGACGTCTTTCATGCGCACATCGCGGAGTACGTGGCTACGCCTGACACCCAGGCCCTGACGGGCCTGATCACTCAGGCTCCCTTCGATGACGAGACCGATGTGCCGGGCCAGTTGATCCACTGGTTGTTCGCGATGGGTGACACGCTGCCGGCGAATCTGTTCCGGGCGTTGGGGCTGCTCGCCACCCATCCGGATGCGCTGACTCGCGCTCGCGCGGACTCGGAGTACCTAGCCGGGTGCATCTTCGAGGCCATGCGGCTCTGGCCGACGACGGCGCTGTTCGGGCGCGTGCAGGCCGAGGACTACCGCTGGGTCAACGGACAGAAGACGCCCGCGGGCACACCGCTACTGATTCACAACCTGTTCAACCACCGCAATCGCGACCGGATCCCGTTCGCAGATCGGTTCGCTCCCGAGGAGTGGAGTGAGGGCACCGCGGGCGACGACTGGTCGTTCAACTTCTTCAGCCACGGGCCGCAGGGATGCCCGGGCGCGGGGCTGTCGATCTTCCTGGGTCAGGAGTTCCTCGGGCGACTGCTCGCCGAGGCGACGCCCGAGCTGGCGGAAGGTCCGACGCTCGACCCGGCGAAGCCGCTGCCGTATGGATTCGACATCTACGCGGCTGCGATCAGTCTGATCAACTGATCAGACTGTGTGGAGGCCGCAGTTGTGGCACATGTACGGGCGCGCCTCATCCTCGACTCGATGCTGCTCCGTGTCGTGCAAGCAGTGTTGGCAGTAACGCATCTTGACTGTGGACAGCGTCATGCTCTGAGCACCTCCTGAGGCGGGTTGTTCCGCTCCTCCCAGGGTGCGCCGGACCATGGCCCAGTTCAAGGGGTGGCGCGCGCGGTGACCACGGGGAGGTCGGCGAGTGTGATGATCCCCGGAGGTGCCGCAACGACGGCAGGCACGGCGTTGGTGACGGGCATGGCCGTGTAGATCATGCCTAGTCCCATGTAGTTCTCGGTCCAGTCCGCGGGTGGCAGGCAGTGGATGATCGTGCGCATGTTCGGCGATCCGAACACCTGGATGTCGTGGCCGTGCTTGAGCGGCTTCGGCGGCACCACGTGGCTGCCCATCGTCCAGTTGAACCCGACACTGATCAGGTTCTGGTCGCCGACCCAGCCGCGGTGGTAGCCGAACACGCTGCCGACGGTCCCCTCGGGAATCTCCATGAAGCCGAGGTCGGAGTGGCCGGTCGCGGCGGTGAAGGTCACGTCGAAGTCGATGCGGTCCAGGGTCACGTTCATCGCGTCGGCCATCATCGCGACGGACTCCGCGAACACCGCGCTCTCCTGGCGGACGCTCTCGGCCAGGCCGGGGGTGTTCGGGTCCTTGCCGAAGCCCATGGCTCCCTGGGTCTCAGCGGACTCGTAGGTCGAACAGTCGACGGACTCGGTGATGCGGACGTGGTTCACGCCGTCGCAGCTGCCGGTGAGGGCGAGGGCGACCAGGTTCGTCATGCCGGGGTGGGCGCCGCTGCCGAAGATCGACGACTGGCCGCGCTCGCACGCATCGGCTACGCGTTGGCGCTCGGCGGGGTCGAGCTTGGTGCCGTTGATCCAGCCCGCGCTCGTGCAGACGTTGATGCCGGACTCGAGCAGAGCCACGAGGTCGTCGGTGCTGGACCAGAGTGGGTTGTAGACGCAGGCGTCGGGGTGGAGAGCGATGAGGGCGGCTGCGTCGTTGGTTGCGGCGATCCCGGTTGTGCCGGGAAGGCCTGCGAGCGCCGCCGCGTCCTTGCCGACCTTGTCGGCGCCGTGGGCGTAGACGCCGACGAGCTCCATGTCGGGGCGGGTGATGATCGAGGCCAGGGAGCGGCGGCCGATGTTGCCGGTGGTCCACTGGATGACGCGCAACGGCTTCATGCTCGACCTCCAAGGAGGTCTCGCACGGCTAATGAGGCGAAGACCAGGGCGCTGCCAAGGGGGGCGCCGGGGCCGGGGTAGATGGGGCCGAACATCGAGGCTGAGCTGTTGCCGGTCGCGTAGAGGCCTTCAATGACTGAGCCGTCCTCGCGGAGGACGCGGGCGGACTCGTCGGTGACCAGGCCGCCCTTGGTGCCCAGGTCGGAGAGCACGAAGCGCGCTGCGTAGTACGGCGCGGTGTCGATGGGGACCAGGGGTTGTGGGGCGAAGAAGGTGTCGTACTCGTCGGCGCCGCGCGCGAAATCCTCGTCGGTACCCGACTCGGCGAAGGTGTTGAACCTGGCGACCGTGGCCTCCAGCTCGGCTAGGCCGACCTGATCGGCTAGGCCGTTCAGCGAGTCCGCTTTCGTCCAGGTTCCGGCAGCCAGGTGTTCTGCGGGATCGCCCTCGGGCATCGCGATGGCGGGCAGGCGGCCGCCCTCGCGGGAGTCGAAGATGAAGTAGGACGGGATGCGGTTCTCCGCCTTCGCCATCTCGCGGCCGAACCGGTCGTAGGGCAGGCACTCGTTGGCGTAGCGGGCCC
>JBQCDC010000027.1:0-5369 GCA_051961575.1 Marmoricola sp. | reverse complement strand
GCGGCCGTTGATCGACGTGCGCGGGTGGGCTCGGAGTGCGGTGCAGGCCGATCTGATCGGCGCGCTGATCCTCGCGGTGGCGCTCTCCGGGGTGATCTTCGCTTTCGCGACGGCCGATCCAGCCAAGTCCGATCTCTCGGGGCACGCCGGGTGGTGGCTTGGCGGAGCCGCCGTGGCCCTCGGGGCGTTCGTCTGGTGGATGCGCAAGGCTCGCGACCCGCTGGTACCAGCCGGTGCGCTCAAGCAGCGGCCCGCTTGGGCGGCCCTGGTGGCGAACTTCTTCGTCGGATGTGCCCTCATTGCGGCGCTCGTTGAGATTCCGACATTCGCTCGTCTGACGGAGTATCCGAACTCGCAACTCGGGGCCGCGATGGTTCTCCTGCGACTGCTCGTCGCGGTGCCAATCGGAGCGGTTCGTGGGGGGCTGATGACGCGACGGATGTCGACCGGTGTGGTGTCCGCGATCGCGATGACCGCCGTCGCGGTCGCGAACGTGATCTTCTCGCGCTGGGATGCGAACAGCCTTTCGTCCGTCTGGGCGACTGCTCCCCTGCTTCTCGCCGGCCTCGGATTCGGGTTGGCGTTGGCGCCGCTCAACAGCGCGCTGCTCGCCGCGACCGATGCGGCCGTCCACGGACTGGCCAGTGCGTTCGCCGTGGTTGCCCGGATGATCGGCATGCTGGTCGGAGTCTCGGCACTGACGGAGATCGGCCTCCACCAGTTCTACTCGGCGAGTGCCAAACTTCCCCTCGCAACGGCGGTGTGCGGCCACGGGCTGACCAGCTGCCCCGCCTACGACAACCAACTTCAAGGAGCAGTCATCAGTCAGATCTCGGTGATCTTCGCGGGCGCAGCCGTCTGTGCCGTGATCGCAGGTGTCGTGGCGGTCATCGGATCGACCCGCGCCACGGCGGTGCAGGTGGCGATCGCGTGACCGCGACGAGGTGCAGCGCGGCCTCCGCGGAAGCACTCGAATCAACCGTCGGGACCGCGGCGACCGGTACGGCCTGGGTGTGCCTGGAACAGCTCGGCGCCTGGGGACCCAAGGCCTTCACGTCCTCCCACCTCGACCCCCGGATCGGCAAGGAGTTCGAGGATGCCGCCTCGGCTGCCAACGTGCGCCCGCAGCTGATTCGAGCACCAGGGCGGCACCCCGACGCGGGTTCAGGGCTGCGGCACGTTCTGATCGCCTACACCGGGCCCGGTGCGTCGTGGCTCCTCGAGGGCAAGGTGGACGACCCGGAACGAGTCCTCGACCTCGACTTCGCCGCGATCGCTGCCGGCATCCGGCCGACCTGGCCCGAATTGACCCCGGTCGACGCGCCGGTCCTCCTGGTCTGCACGCATGCGCGGCGCGATGTTTGCTGCGCGACGCTGGGGCGAGGTGTCGCCGCGCGCGTCGCCGACAGCCACCCCGGGCGCGTGTGGGAGGCCAGCCACCTCTCCGGGCATCGCTTCGCTGCCACGACCGCACTGCTGCCGTCCGGGCACATGCACGGTCGCGTGCTCGACGCCTCCCTCATCCTGGACGCAGCCGATCGTGGCGAGCTGCTGGCGACGGGCTGGCGCGGTCGGTCAACCTGGAGCCACCTCGGTCAGGCCGCGGAGGCCGCCATTCGCGAGCGCGAGAACCTTTGGGGCATCGACGCGATCAACGTCGCGCCCCATGACTCGCGCTGGTTGGTCTCCGCCGGCTCTGCGTCCTGGACCGTCAAGGTCGCGGAGCATCACGATGGGATGGCGCCACCCTCCTGTGGCAAGGCGCCGGAACCCGTGCGTCGATACACGACGTCGGTCCAGTAGCGTCGAGGGCATGCCTTCAGACTTCGACGATCTCCTGGCCGCCAATCGATCGTTCGCGGAGAACTTCCCGTACGCCGGATTCGACGGCGTTGCACGCGCAGGCGTCGCGCTGGTGACCTGCATGGACTCCCGCATCGACCCTCTGGGCATGCTCGGCCTCAAGGCCGGCGACGCCAAGATCTTCCGCAACCCGGGTGGCCGCGTCACCGACGCCGCCCTCGAGGCGCTGGTGCTGAGCACGCACCTTCTCGGCGTCAACCGCATCCTCGTGGTCCCCCACACCCGCTGCGCGATGTCCTCAAGCACCGAGGAGCAGCTGCACGAGCGCGTCACCGCGTCCGCGGGCATCGACTCGTCGTGGCAGCCCTTCCACGTGATCGAGGACCCGATCAACTCGCTGCGCCAGGACCTCCACAAGGTCCGCAGCCACCCGCTGATCCCGGCAAGCGTGCCCGTCGGCGGCTTCATCTACGACGTCGACACGGGCCTCCTCAACCCGATCGACTAGCCCGGAGGTTGAGGAGCCGCGAAGCGGCGTCACGAAACCTTGAAGCGACCCGCGAACGCACGCAGCGGCAGGTCGGCGCTGGTGATGACACCAGGTTCAGCGTCGACCACCGCCCGGATCGCGTTGAGTGCCGGCATGCCGGTCACCGTCATGCCGATCGAGGCGAAGTCCTCCGGCTTGGAGAGATCCACGCCGGGCGCGGGAAAGATCATGTGCTTGTTGTAGATCTGGGGATCGCCGGTGATCTGCGTGATGTAGCAGCCCTTGATGTCCCAACGCGGGTCGGTGTGCGGCGTCATCTGCCACTCGAGGTGCGTCTCCACGCGCGACACCCCGTCGACCATGCCCTGGTACTTGATGTAGCTGCCGCCCAGTGAGCCGGCCGGCATCTGGTACCAGCCGAGGTCGACGTCCTTGACGCATGTGCCGAGCTCGTAGGAGAACGTCACCTCGTCGAGCTCGAGCCCGAAAGCGTCGGCCATCATCCACACCGAGTCCGAGAAGACCTCCGTGTACTTGCGCAGCATTCCGGGCAGCGCCGGATCGTCGACCGGCAGGCCGTACCCGACCTCACGCCAGGTATCCGCGGAGTGGTGGCAGGAGACGTCCACGGACTCGATCGTGGTGACGTTCTCGATCTCCGCGACGTCGGCCGAGACCACGATGCCGAGGATCTGGTTCAGGCCGGGATTCATCCCCGTGCCGTAGAAGGTGGCGCCACCGCGCTTGGCCGCCTCGTCGATGATCTCCGTCCACGGCCGGCCGGAGGGATGCGGGTGATTGGCGTTGCGATGGTGGCCGGTGATCCAGTCCGCCGTCGTCACGATGTTGATGCCCGCCTCGAGAACCTTCAGGTATAGATCCTCGTCGGGGAACACGCCGTGGAAGGTGAGCACGTCGGGCTGGGCGGCGATGATCTCGTCGATCGTTCCGGTGGCGAGCACACCGATCGGTCCGATGCCGGCGAGCTCCCCGACGTCGCGCCCGATCTTGTCCGCCGTGTAGCAGTGCACGCCCACCAGCTCGAGATCGGGATGTCTCCCGATCCGCTTGATCATCTCGCTGCCCACGTTGCCGGTCGCGACCTGGAAGACGCGGATGCGTTGTGCCGTCATGTCAGCCCTTCTCGGAGTCTGGGTAGAACTGCTGCGCCCAGTTGCGCAGTGCCGTGAAGCCGGGGTACTCACCGCGCGACAGGGCGGCGGGATCTGCGTACTTCTGGTGCGACCAGATCACGATGTCGGCCTCGAGCTGCTCGATCACGTAGCGAGCGCTCTTCGCCGCGGCCGCGGCCGACGCCTCCTCGGGAAGCGACGGATCGCGTCCGATCCAGACCGAGAAGTGGACGTCGCACGTCGAGTCGTCGACCGGTGTGACCGCGGTGGCCGTGCGGTTGTCGATCATGCCGTGACTCCGGGTCACCGCCAGGCCGAGCCCGCAGTTGATCGCCTCGACGCCGCTGTTGACCTCCTCGATGCTCCCGGGCGAGCCCTCGAAGGCCACGGTGAAGTCGACGTACGAGAGCGGTGCGTCGAACTCCTGTCGGGTGAAGAGCGGCACGATCGGAACCTTGTGCACGTACTTGAAGTGCGCGAAGTCGACACCGTTCTCGAGGACGTATTGAGGATGCAGTTCGAGGTTCGGGTCGAACAACGTGCAGTCGGGATACGACGCGTGATAGTCGTCGGCGCTCTTGCCGTCATCCCAGGCGCTGAAGATGTCGGGCACGTCGAAGTACGGATCCCGCTTGTTGACGTCGTGCCAGATGTAGATGCTCTCGTTGCGCTCGACCGTCGGATACGTCCGGATCTTCTTGCCGAGGTTCGGGCGGTCCTCGTAGGGGATGCACACGTTGCGCCCGCTGGTGTTCCACTGCCAGCCGTGGAACGGGCACTGGATCGTGTCCCCCACGACCGTGCCGCCGTAGCCGAGATGCGCGCCCAGATGCTGGCAGTACGCGTCCATCACGGTCACCTGGCCCGACTCCCCCCGCCACGCGACCAGGTCCTCGCCGAAGTAGCGCATGCGGTGTACGACACCGGTCGGGACCTCGGCCGACCACGCGACCTGGAACCAACCCGTGGGCTTCATGCTCAGCGTCGGCTTCGCCACGCACACACCTCCATCAGAATGCTCATTCTGTTCTACATAACGTACGATCTGATCAGCGATTTGGGAAGGAGCAGCGCATGACCGCGGAACCGATCAGTATCGAGGCAGCCCGCCGCGACATGTACCGGCGCCAGATCCTCAACGCAGCCGAGGTCGAGTTCAGCCGCAGCGGGTTCGCCAACACGAAGGTGAACGCGATCGCGAAGACCGCCGATCTCTCCCTCGCGACCGTCTACAAGAACTTCGGCGGCAAGACCGAGATCTGGGACAGCCTGCACGCCTCGCGCATGGAGGAACTGCTCGAGCGAGTCGAGGCCGAAGGCGACTCGACCGACGGCCCGCTCGATCGCATCCTGACCGGTGTCGCCTCGGTAGCCAGGTACCTGACGGAGCACCCGACCTACTTGGCGATGAACCTCTGGGCGGGAACGGGCTGGGCGTCCAGCGATCGCACGGCCCACGGCGTTCAGGAGACCGTCTGGAGCGCAGGCCTCGACACGATGGCGGCCGGGGTGAAGAACGCGATCACGGCCGGAGAGATCCCTCCGATCGACCCTCGTGTCGCCGCTGGCCTCATCGTCTCGACGATGCAGGTCTGGCTGGCAGCTTGGGCCGACGGCGAGCAGGCGTCACCTGACGACCTCGTGGCCGCGATGACCGAGCGACTTCGCTGGATGCTGGCGGGCCCGCGCTAACGATCGTGCCTGGCCAGCCAGGCCAGCTGGGACGGGAACACGCGTGACCAGAACGCATCGTTGTGTGCACCGGCGCTGAAATGCGCCTCAGCACCACTCAAGGCCGCGAATCGCTTGTCGGAGTCGTAGAACGGATCATCGAGGCCGCAGTCGATCCGCAGCGGTATCCCTCGCAGGTCTGAAATGCGCTGGAACACGTCGTTGCGTTCGAAGTCGGCCGCGTCGTCGAAGGCTCCAGCAGCGCTGTCGCC
>JBQCDC010000026.1:0-3174 GCA_051961575.1 Marmoricola sp. | reverse complement strand
CTGCCGCTGAGGACCAGTGTGCAGGTCCGTATTGCTATAGCGCTCGTTGTAGAACAGCGTCTGCCACTGGCGGACCATGCCGAGCGACTCGTTGTTGATGATCGCGACCTTGATCGGGATGCCCTCCAGCGTGCAGGTGGCAAGCTCCTGGTTGGTCATCTGGAAGCAGCCGTCGCCGTCGATCGCCCACACGGTGGTGTCGGGGCGGGCAACCTTGGCGCCCATGGCGGCGGGCACCGAGAAGCCCATGGTTCCGGCGCCGCCGGAGTTGATCCAGGTGTTCGGGTTCTCGAAGCCCACGTAGTGTGTGGCCCACATCTGGTGCTGGCCGACGCCGGCCACGTAGATGGCCTCCGGACCGGCGATCTGACCCAGGCGCTCGATCACGTACTGAGGAGCGAGGCCCTCCGCAGGCGTGTCGTAGCCCAGCGGGTACCGCGACTTCACGTCGGCCAGGAACTTGACCCAGCCCTCGTAGTCACCGGTGTTGCCCTGGTCGGCCTCGGCCTGCATGGACGCGAACAGCTCGACGAGCACCTCGCGCACGTCGCCCACGATCGGCACATCGACCGCGCGGTTCTTGCCGATCTCGGCCGGGTCGATGTCGGCGTGGATGATCTTGGCGTTCGGCGCGAACGACTCGAGGTTGCCGGTCACACGGTCGTCGAACCGCGCGCCCAGGCTGATGATCAGGTCGCTCTTCTGCAGGCTCGCCACCGCGGCCACGGTGCCGTGCATGCCAGGCATGCCGAGGTGCTGCGGGTGGCTGTCCGGGAAGGCACCCCGCGCCATCAGCGTGGTGATCACCGGCATGCCCGTGAGCTCGGCGAACGCGCGCAGCTCCCTCGAAGCCTGTGCTCGGATGGTGCCGCCACCGACATAGAGGACCGGCCTGCGGGCCTCGAGCATCAGGCGGGTCGCCTCACGGATCTGCTTGGAGTGCGGCCGCGTGACCGGGCGGTAGCCGGGCAGGGTGATCTCGGTTGGCCAGGTGAAGGTGGTCTGAGCGGTCATGGCCGACTTGGCCACGTCGACCAGTACCGGACCCGGTCGACCGCTCTCGGCCAGGTAGAAGGCCTCGGCGATAGTCCGCGGGATCTCCAACGGGTCGGTGATGAGGAAGTTGTGCTTGGTGATGGGCATCGTGATGCCGCGGATATCCGCCTCCTGGAAGGCATCCGTTCCGATGGCGTCCGCGTTGACCTGACCGGTGATCGCGACCATCGGGACCGAGTCCATGTAGGCGTCGGCGATGGGGGTCACCAGGTTGGTGGCGCCAGGGCCGGAGGTGGCGATGCAGACGCCGACCTGCTTGCCGGCGACGGCGTAGCCCTGAGCCGCGTGACCGGCACCCTGCTCGTGGCGTACGAGAATGTGACGGATCGAGGAGTCGTAGAGCGGGTCGTAGGCCGGAAGGATGGCTCCCCCGGGAATGCCGAAGATGTTCTCGGCACCGACACACTCAAGCGAACGGATCAGGCTCTGTGCGCCTGTCACGGTCTGGCCGGCGGCGCTTGCGCCGTCCTGCTCACTCATCTTCTAGTCATCCTCTGCGGTTAAGTACTTCAAGGTCCCGCGCCCAACAAAAAACCCCTCGGCCAGCGGGCAGGCGAGGGGTCGATGCGTGGTGAACTGGCAGCTAGCCGTCACACCGCGCATCGCGTGCGTACGAGGAAAGTCCCGTGCATGGACCCCATCCTGCCGCTCGGCGGACTTGCGCTCAACTCAGCGCAGAGTCCGTCCCAGGATCTGGAATGAGCGTACTAGATGGTGGGCACGGGACTTTCCTCGTGACTGCTACTTGGTCGTGACCTTGAAGGTGGCCGACTGGCCCAGGTCCTGACCCGGGTACGGCAGCGCCGACACGGTGTAGGTCCAGGTGCCGCGGAGCTTCATCGGAGCCTTGATCGTGAAGTAGCCGCCGTACGTGGTCTTCGCGCTAGCCACGACCATGCGGTTGCCGTTCACCAGGCGCACGAGGCGCACCGTGACGCCGCCCTTGTGCGGGGTGATCCGGCCCTTGACGACCGCGTTGGTGCCGTAGGCGGCGGCGGTCGGCTTGGAGGTGACCGCAACCAGCTGACGGCTGGCGATCGTGAAGGCCGAGGCGTTCACTGGCGCGTAGTTGGTGTTCGCGCCCGAGTAGCGCCACTGGTACGTGGTGGTGCTGTTAGGGGCGACCTTGAAGGAGACCGCGCCCGTCGAGTCGGTCGTCAGCGTCTTGATGAGCTGGAACGAGCGGCCGACGCTGTGGGCGTAGAGCGACACGGTCTCACCGGCGGCAGGTGCGCTCGAGTGCGTCAGGCGCGCGCCGAGAGTCACGACGGTGCCCATGCGGACCGAGGTCGGGCGACTGAAGTTGGCGAGCGTGCTGGGCAGAGGCGCCTCGAAGTCGAGGGTGTCAGCGGTCGGGCCGACCGCGTAGTTCAAGGCGTCCACGTAGAACGCACCGGGGTCGCAGGAGCCGGCGACAACGAGGGCTTCCAGCTTCACGTTCGCGTGCTCAGGGGCCTGCATGAAGGTCGCCAGGCTGTTCTTTCCCGTCGCCACTGTGACGCCCGTCGTGCCATTCCGCGCAACCCAGGACATGGTCGCGGTTGCGGCATTGAGGTGCACCCATTTGTCGGGCGCAGTGAGGTCGAGCGAGAACTCGTAGTCACGGTTGGTCGACGGGTCGTAGGCCTCGACCAGAAGCGATGCGGGCACGCCGTCGCTGGACCTTGCGTAAAGGTATGCATCGAAGGCAGTCACTGCGGACAGCGACGGCTCGGTGCTGCTGAAGTCGGCTTGGATTCCGCCGGAGACGTCGTTCGCCTCCACGATCCGCAAGCTCCCGGACCCGGCGGGCGGCGTCGCCGGTCCGGAGACGTGCGTGGCGCTGAGCGTGGCTGAGGCGTCGGCCACGCAGCTGACGCTCGCGTTTGTCAGACCAGCCGGGAGGCCCTTGTAGGAAATCGTCGGCGTCGCGGCGTCGGCAGCCGGAACCAGCAGCCCGATGCTGATTGCGGCCAGTGCCGCGACGGAAATAAGTCGGCGCAAGAGAGCCCCCTAGATGTGGTGGAAGCGCGCCCCGGTCACCGGGCGGGCCCGACCAGCTAGTTTACGGCGAAAGCGCGGGGGGGGGGGGCAAAGTTACCAGCGCCCCGCCCCGGGGGCCGCTTCGGGGGGGGTCTG
>JBQCDC010000025.1:0-4585 GCA_051961575.1 Marmoricola sp. | reverse complement strand
ATGAGCGGCGGACCTTCTCGCGCTTCCTGGTGCGACTGGCGGCCGTGACCGCAGCAGCGCACGTCCTCCTTCTGCTCTCGTTCATCGTGAGGAGCGGCTTCTTCTCGCTCGAGGGCGCGATCATCATCGCCGTGCCTGCCCTCTTGTGGATCTGGATCGTGAGCGCCGGCGTCGAAATGCTGCGACGAGGCGCTCCCTAGACTCAGGCCATGACTTCCTGGTTCGCCTCGCCCGCCGACGCCGACAAGCGCCTTGCTGAGGTCGGCTACCTCGCGGACAGCGCGACCAGCACCACCGCCTACCTTGCGGGCGCGCTCGAGAAGCCGCTGTTGGTCGAAGGGCCAGCGGGTGTTGGCAAGACCGAACTCGCGAAGGCGATCGCCGCGTCAACCGGCGCTGAGCTGATCCGCCTCCAGTGCTACGAGGGCCTCGACGAGTCGCGCGCCCTCTACGAGTGGAACTACAAGAAGCAGCTGCTCCGCATCCAGGCCGAGAACAAGGACGCCAACTGGTCCGACCTGCACGACGACATCTTCAGCGAGGAGTTCCTCCTCACCCGTCCACTGCTCACCGCCATCCGGCGTGATCAGCCGACGGTTCTGCTGATCGACGAGGTCGACAAGACCGACGTCGAGGTCGAGGGCCTTCTGCTCGAGGTCCTCAGCGACTTCCAGGTGACCATCCCCGAACTCGGCACCATCGCGGCCACCCAGCGGCCGATCGTGCTGCTCACCTCGAACGCGACGCGCGAGCTCTCGGAGGCGGTCAAGCGTCGCTGCCTGTACTTGCACATCGACTACCCCGACTCCGATCGAGAGAAGGAGATCGTCCGCGGCCAGGTGCCGGAGATCGACGACGCTCTCGCCGGTCAGATCGTCGACGTGGTGGCGAAGCTGCGCGGGGTCGAGCTGAAGAAGCAGCCGTCGATCGCCGAGACCCTGGACTGGGCGAGGACGTTGGTCGCGCTCGGCGTCGGCACTCTGGACGCAGACACGATCGACGCCACCCTGGGTGTCGTGCTGAAGCACGTCAGTGACCACGCCGTTGCCATCCGCGAGCTCCGGTTGCGCGCAGGAAAATGACCTTCCTGGATCGGCACGTCGAGTTCCTCGAGGCCTTGCGCGACGCCGGGCTTCCGGTCTCGCTCGCCGAGGGGCTCGACGGGATGGCTGCGATCCAGGCCCTGGGCATGGAGGAGCGCGAAACGCTCCGCGCCGCTTACGCCGCGACTCTGGTCAAGCGGAAGTCGCACCGCACCAGCTTCGACAAGGTCTTCGATCTCTACTTCCCGCCCCTCGTCGGCAATCCTCGTTGGTCGAGTGACGCCGAAGGCGTTGTATCGAGACCCGATGAACCTCTCGACGGTCCCGAGCAGCTCAGCTCCTACCGCGACCAGCTGGCCGAAGCGCTCTCCCTGGGCGATGAGGAGCTTCTCACCGCGATGGCGCGCGAGGGCGTCCAACGCTTCGGCATGATTCGCGGGCGCGGCCCGGGCGACCAACGCTGGTCGACATACAACGTCATGAACCGGGTCGCGCCGTCGGGGCTGGTCGATCGCATCCTCACCGGCCTCGCTGGATCGCTGGACGAGGCGGCCGCGGATCCGTCGCTACGCCGAGCGGTCGAGGCGCAGATCAGTCGTTATCAGGCGCTCGTCGAGGCCGAGGTCAACCGCCGAGCGGCTGAGGTCCGCGACCCTGCTTACGTGGCGCAGCACACCGTGCGGCCGAGCATCGAGAAGCTCGACTTCACGGCGGCTCGCAAGGCCGACCTTGAGCAGATGCGCCGTGAGCTCTATCCGCTCGCGAGGCGATTGGCCACGCACATGAGCAAGCAGCAGCACGCCCGCGGTCGAGGGCCCCTCGACTTCCGGCGCACCGTTCGAGCGAGCCTGGGCAACGGCGGAGTCCCACTGGACACGCATCACAAGCCGAAGCGACCGGGCCGCACCGACCTGGTGGTGCTCTGCGACGTGTCCGGATCGGTCGCGAACTTCGCGAACTTCACGCTGATGCTGGTGTTCGCGCTGCGCGAGCAGTTCAATCGCGTGCGGGCGTTCACGTTCGTCGACGACGTTCACGAGGTCACGGATCGCTTCACGGTCGGCGGCGATCCCGTGCAGATCCTGACGGAGCTCGCGGCAAGTGCCCAGTACGCGAGCCTGTGGGGCCGCACGAACTACGGCCGCGCGTTCACGCGGTTCGAGGACAACTTCGCGGATGCGCTGACCCCGCGTACCAATCTGCTGATCTTGGGCGACGCGCGCAGCAACTACAGCGACCTGGGCCTGCCGATGCTCAAGAAGATGGCCTACGACGCGCGCAACTCCTGGTGGCTCAACCCGGAGTCGGCCAAGCACTGGAACACGGGCGACTCAGCGGCGCGGGACTACGGCGCGGTGGTGCCGATGCGGGAGTGCCGGAACCTGACTCAACTCGGGGACTTCATCCACGAGCTTGCGTGACGGTGCTCTGACCGATCAGGTGGGCCTTGATGATGTGCATGTCGCCCTCGAGGGAATCGAGCCTGTGCTCGACATCGACGAAGTGGGCATCCATCTTCGCGCTGAGACTCTGGTCCACGCCATCAATGCGGGTCGTCAGCTTGGCGTCGAGACCGTCGATTCGGGCGGTCAGCTTGTCGTCGAGACCGCCGATCTTCGCGCCGAGCTCCCGCCGAATCGAGCTGGACAACTGTCGATTCGACGCGAAGACGATCGCGCTGAACACACCGATGAATGTCCAGATCTGCGGATCGTTCATGTACCCCACCCCTCCATCTTGCGGCATTCGGACCAGAATGCCCAAGAGATTGAGCCCTAGCAGGCTCGAATTCAGAGGTTGTGGACAACCGGCCTGTGCAGAACGGGTTAGCGCGGGACGCGAACCAGCAGCCGCCCGTGCACGCATTCACAGCGCAGCTCGTGGCCTGACGTGATCACGTCACCGTCGAACTCGCGCGGAGTCTCGGTGCCCGAGCGGACCACGACCGTTCGTCCGCGAAGCCGAGTCAGCGACGTGTCGTCGCCGGCGCTCTTGGTGAGGATGCGGGCGGCCAGGGGCAGCCATGAGAGGAAGCGGCGTGGATACAGCAGAACCACGTCGATGTGGCCGTCGTCGATCTGCGCGTTGGGCATCAGCGGCATGCCGCCCTGGAGGTTGCCGACGTTACCGATCACCACGGTGCGCGCGCGGTGCTTCGTGAACGGCCCGTCATCGACCGAGATCTCCAGACGCAGGGTCGGGAACATCAGGGCCTTGAGCGCCGACAGCACGTAGGCCAGCCAGCCGACGCGCTTCTTGATGTTCTCGTTGACGCCGGCCATGATCGCGGCGTCGAAGCCCATGCCCGCCATGACCAGGAACGTGGCGTCGTCCATGTTGTCTCCGCTGACCCGGACGAGGTCGATCGCCCGGTCCTGACCGTTGAGCGCGACATCGACCGCCGCCCGAAGGTAGAGCGGAATGCCGATGTTGCGAGCCAGCAGGTTGCCGGTGCCGGCGGGCACGATGCCGACAGGTATGCCGGTGCCGGCCAGCTCGTCGCAGACCGCACGCAGGGTGCCGTCGCCGCCCACGGCCAGGACGACGTTGGCGCCGGCGACGGCCGCCTCGTGCGCCATCCGGAAGCCGGTGTCGTCCTCGGTGGTCTCCCACCAGAGCACCTCGGAGTAACCGGACTCGGCCGCCATCGACCGGACCATCGCGCGGAACTGGCCGCGGTCGGGGATCTTGACCGGGTTGAGCACCACACCGAGTCGGCGGTCGGTGAGGGGGAAGACCTCGGGAAGGGGGTCGGCGCCGTACGCGACGGATCGCGGCCGCGGGTCGAAGAGCACGATGCTCAGCAGCGTCACGAGTCCGCCGACCAGCCAGCCGGCGACCGTGTCCGACGGGTAGTGGACACCGAGGACCACCCGATCGAGGCTGACCAGCAGCACCACGAAGATAGCGGCGCCGATGACGAGTCGGCGCAGTCCGCGCCGGCGGATCAGCATCGTGGAGATGACGATGACGCATCCGCAGGCAGCCGCTGCGGTGGCGACGTGACCCGACGGAAAGGACCATCCGCTGAGGGTCTGAACCGGTTCGGCGAAGGACGGTCGGTGCCGCTCGACAAGCGCCTTGAGCCCGCTCGCGCCGAGGCGGCTGATGGCCAGCACGCCGACGACCCAGAACGCCGCCCGGCGCTGCCTCTGGAGGAAGAGGGCGACGGCGGCGATCAGGCCCAGGCCGTCGAAGACGTCCGGCTGGAAGACGGTCGCCCCGACCTTGGCCAGGTCGCGAATCGTCTTGGAGTGGACCGCCCACTTCTGAAGCGCCCGCCCGAGGGAGTGGTCGGGGTCGGTGATCAGGCCGACGTGCCCGGCCACCAGTGCCGCTAGCGCCGCCAGAAGAATCGCGACCGCGACGCACGCCCATCGCAGGGCGCGAGTGATTGCAGCGTCGGTCACGGGGGTATCCGTTCGGTGAGCGGGGAGGGCCACCCGAATTATGCCGAACCGTCAGTTTTCACGGTCGGCTCGTCCGGGAAAACTGACGGTTCGGCGGGCG
Organism: Marmoricola sp.; assembly: GCA_051961575.1. GTDB lineage: Bacteria > Actinomycetota > Actinomycetes > Propionibacteriales > Nocardioidaceae > Marmoricola. Next base: position 32 of record JBQCDC010000025.1, on the reverse strand, counting down.
GTAGGGGTGGCGCTGTGCTCGACCCCCGCGCC